>JAEUMU010000007.1 GCA_016791325.1 Hyphomonadaceae bacterium | reverse complement strand
CAGTTCGATCGCGGCTGCGAGCGTATTTTCTTCCCGGTGTTTCACCTTGCCGGTGCCGGGGATGGGCAGCATGACGGGGCTGCGCTTCAGCACCCAGGCGAGCGCGATCTGGCTTGGCGCTGCGCCCTTGGCTTTGGCGATCTTATCGAGCACCGAGCCTTCGCGCGCGAGATCGCCGGCGGCGAGGGGATACCAGGGGATGAAGCCGATATTCTGCGCTTCGCAATAGTTTAGCACGGCTTCGCTCTGGCGATTGGCCAGGTTGTACAAGTTCTGCACGGTGGCGACGGCAAATACTTTCTGCGCGGCTTTGATCTGATCGACGTTCACCTCGCTTAGGCCCGCGTGGGCGATGACGCCTTCGTCGAGCAGCTGCTTCACGGCGCCGAATTGCTCATCGGCGGGGACTTTCGTGTCGATACGGTGCAGCTGCCAGAGTTTGTGCTGTTCGACGCCGAGCCGCTTGAGGCTGCCCTTCGCGTCGGCGATCAGTTTCTCGGGGCGGCCATCTTGGCCCCAATTGTCCGGCCCGCCGCGCGTGAGGCCGCCCTTGGTGGCGATGAGGAGGCCATCGTAGGGGTGCAGCGCTTCACGGATCAGCTCTTCGGAGACGTGGGGGCCGTAGCTTTCGGCGGTATCGATGAAATCGACGCCCAGTTCAGGCAGGCGGCGCAGCACGGCGAGCGCTTCGGCCTTATCGGCCGGCGGGCCCCAAATGCCGCGCCCAGTAATGCGCATGGCGCCGAAGCCCAGGCGATTAACCGCAAGTTCGCCCCCGATTTTGAATTGGCCGGAACGGGCGGCGAGCGAACGGTCGAGCTGGGCTGGGGGCATGGGGATTGTCCTTGAGGGCGGGGCGCGGGAGCGGCGCTGGCGCAAAGGTGGGATGCGCGCGCGGCAGGATCAAGCGTGTGCCTTATTGCGCTGGCGGCGCGGCGCCATACTTGAGAGGCATAGCGAAATTGGAGGCCGCGATGAGAAAGCTTCAGGTGCTGCACGATGCGCCGCGCCCGCATTGGGTGGGCGATGGATTTCATGTGCGCTCGATGTTCTCGCCGCAGACGCATGGGAGCGCGATCGATCCGTTCATTCTGCTGGACTATGGCGCGCCCGCGGAGTTTGCGCCGGCGGCGCAGAAGCGCGGCGTGGGCGTTCACCCCCACCGCGGCTTCGAGACGGTGACGATCGTTTATGACGGCGAAGTCGATCACCGCGACTCGACCGGCAATGGCGGCCATATCGGCCCGGGCGATGTGCAATGGATGACCGCCGCTTCCGGGATCCTGCATGAGGAATTTCACTCCGAAGCCTTCACCAAGAACGGGGGGCTGATGGAGATGGTGCAGCTCTGGGTGAACCTGCCGGCGAAGGATAAGAAGGCGCCGCCCGGCTATCAAACGCTGATGAAGGGCGACATCCCGGTGGTGGATCTACCGGATGGCGCGGGGCGCTTGCGCGTGATCGCCGGCGCGTATGCGGGGGCGAAGGGGCCAGCGCGCACGTTCACCCCGATCGACATCTGGGACGTGCGGCTGAACGCGGGCGGCAAGGCGGCGTTCGATCTGCCGGAAGGGCACACGCTGATGCTGCTGACGCAAAGCGGCACGGTGCTCTTGAACGATGAGCACGTTGCGCGCGCTTCGCAGCTCGCGTTGTTTGAGCGCGCGGGCGGAGCGATTTCCGTTGAAGCCAATACGGACGCGAAGCTGCTGCTGCTGGCGGGCGCGCCGATCGGCGAACCTGTCGTGCAATACGGGCCGTTCGTGATGAACACCGAAGGCGAAATCCGCCAGGCGATCGCGGACTTCAACGCGGGCAAGTTCGGCGATGTGCGGGCGTTTGCGTGAGAGTGTGTGAGTGACACACACTCATCCCTGGGCGCCGGACAATCCTGCTCAGGCTTCTGCACATGAGTGTGTGTCAGTCACAGCTAGTGTGTGTTACTCACAGCAACCGGGCGCCCACGCCTGGGTGCGCTGAGCGTGCGTCCGGCGCTCTTCTCCAATTGCTTCGACCATTCCGCGCCGCCGAGTAGGCGGCCGGTGGAGGCGGCGCGGCGCAGCTTGCGTAGCGCTTCTTGCTCCACTTTTTTCAGGCTTGGGCGGATGAGTGTGTGTCACTCATGCTCGCTACGCGCCGATGTCGAACACCTTCATCGGCGGTTCGCGCGTGTCGCGCCGTGCGGCGAGGATGATGAGCTTTTCGCTCGGCGGATAAACCACGACACCGCCATCGGCGGCGGTCACGAGCACGAGGTCGGGGTTGGGCTTCTGGATCGGGCCGGCGGGGCGCGACAATGCGGCTGTCTTCACGCGAAACGAGGACATGCCCTCCAGCGTCGCGGGCTGGTCTCCGCGCGGCGGCAATGGCGCTAAGGACGAAGCCACGCTCGTTGCTCCTCGTTTCTGAGCTGGAACAATAGAGTCGGGAGCCGGGAAAAGGGAAGTGCCGGAAGGGGAGAAGTCCCGAACAATTACGCGTCACACGCTAGAGTTGGGGCTCGCGACCGTGGCGATCCCCAAGGGCTGGTGACTTGTGCGACGATACGATGTTCTGCTTGTGTTCCGAGAACAAACAGGATACATCTGAGTCCAGATCGGGAAGCGCGAGAGACAGTGGCCCAGAGCCCTGGACTCGACCTACGAGGAGGGCGGACATGGCTAAGCTGAAGCTTGTTGAGACTGAGATGGAAACGGACAAGCAGAAGGCTTTGGCCGCCGCGCTGAAGCAGATCGACCAGGCCTTCGGCAAAGGCTCGGTGATGCGGCTGGGCGAGAAACCGGCGATGGAGATCGAAGCGATCTCCACAGGCTCGCTTTCGCTGGATATCGCGCTCGGGATCGGGGGTCTGCCGAAAGGGCGCATTGTTGAAATCTACGGTCCGGAATCTTCGGGCAAGACGACGTTGGCGCTGCATTGCATCGCCGAAGCGCAAAAATCAGGAGGCGTTTGCGCGTTCGTGGACGCCGAGCATGCGCTCGATCCGATTTACGCGCGCAAGCTGGGCGTCGATCTCGATGACCTGCTGGTGTCGCAGCCCGATACGGGCGAGCAGGCGCTGGAAATCACCGATACGCTGGTGCGTTCGGGCGCGATCGACGTGCTGGTGGTGGATTCGGTCGCGGCGCTGACGCCGCGCGCGGAAATCGAAGGCGAAATGGGCGATAGCTTGCCCGGCCTGCAAGCGCGGCTGATGAGCCAGGCGCTGCGCAAGCTGACCGCCTCGATCAACAAGTCGAAGACGCTTGTGATCTTCATCAATCAGATCCGCATGAAGATCGGCGTGATGTACGGCAACCCGGAAACCACGACTGGCGGCAATGCGCTGAAATTCTACGCCTCCGTGCGCCTCGACATCCGCCGCACCGGCCAGATCAAGGAGCGCGACGAAGTGATCGGTTCGGAAACGCGTGTGAAAGTGGTGAAGAACAAGGTGGCGCCGCCGTTCAAGCAGGTGTCGTTCGACATCATTTACGGCGAAGGCGTCTCCAAGACGGGCGAGTTGATCGAACTCGGCGTGAAGGCGGGCGTGATCGATAAGTCCGGCGCCTGGTATGCTTATGGCGCGCAGAAGATCGGCCAAGGCAAAGAGGCGGCGCGCCGGTTCTTGAAAGAGAACAAGGCTGTGGCGCACGAGATCGAGGATCTGATCCGCCAGAAGGCGGGCATGATGGCCGACGCGATGTATTCGCCACCGGAGGGCGATGAAGAGAAGGACGCCGCTGAGGGCGGCTAACAAGATCACGCGCATCGCGCGCGTGTGTGAGATTTCGCCGGCCGGTGCGGGGGTGTTGCCGACCCGACCCCATGCCCTGGCCTCGCCCTTGGCCGGCCGGCGAAATTGCCCCTTCCGAGCTGTGCGGGTTGCGTGCGTCGTCCGGCGCCGGTGAGCGTGCGAGAAGGTGAGCGTGGAATGGAGCCTCGCGTTTCTCTCATTACCTTGGGCGTGGCCGACCTCGGGCGCGCGCAGGTGTTTTATGAGGCGCTGGGGTGGCGGCGCTCCGGCGCGAGCGTAGCGGGCGAAGTTGCGTTCTATCAGGCCGGCGGGTTGGCGCTGGCGTTATGGTCCTGGCGTAGCCTGGCCGCAGATGCGGGGCTGCCGGAAGAGGGGGGCGGTTTTCGCCGCGTGGCGCTGGCCCACAACGTGGCCGATCGGGCGGACGTGGACCGGCTGCTGGCGGAAGCAGCTGCAGCAGGCGCCGTGATCACCAAGCTGGCGCAGGATTCGCCGCACTTCGTCGGGCGCAGCGGCTATTTTGCCGATCCGGACGGCCATCTTTGGGAGGTGGCTTGGAATCCGGCCTTCGCCTTGGGGCCGGATGGGGCGCTGACATTGCCGCCATAACCCCCGCGCGACCGGCGTGGGGATGCTGCGCCAGAGGGGCCTCATGCGATGTGCGGCCAGGGCGCCGGTTGGCGTTCGCATGCGCACTACAATATACCAAGCCCGATCTTGGATTTGGTTTGGGCGGTTATGCATAGCGTCAACGACATTCGGCGGCAGTTCCTGGAGTTCTTCCGGTCGCGCGGCCATGAAACGCCCGCATCGGCGCCGCTGGTGCCGCAGGACGATCCGACGCTGCTGTTCGTCAATGCCGGCATGGTGCCGTTCAAGAACTACTTCACCGGCGCGGCCAAGCCGCCCTTCCCACGTGCGGCCACCAGCCAGAAGTGCGTGCGCGCCGGGGGCAAGCACAACGACCTCGACAATGTGGGCTACACCGCCCGCCACCACACCTTCTTCGAGATGCTGGGGAATTTTTCCTTCGGCGACTATTTCAAAGAGCAGGCGATCCCGCACGCGTGGGAATTGCTGACAAAGGATTTCGCGCTGCCGAAGGAGAAGCTGCTCGTCACCGTCTATCATGATGACGATGAGGCGGCGGGGCTCTGGAAGAAGGTGGCCGGCTTTTCCGACGATAAGATCATCCGCATCGCGACGTCGGATAATTTCTGGTCGATGGGCGATACCGGGCCCTGCGGGCCGTGCTCGGAAATTTTCTACGATCATGGGCCGGGCGTGGCCGGCGGCCCACCTGGCAGCGCCGACCAGGACGGCGATCGTTTTATCGAGATCTGGAATCTCGTGTTCATGCAATTCGAGCAGTTCGCCGATGGCCGGCGCACCCCGCTGCCGAAGCCCTCGATCGATACCGGCGCGGGGCTCGAGCGCGTGGCGGCTGTGCTGCAGGGGGTTCATTCAAACTACGAGATCGACCTATTCAAGGCGCTGATTGCGGCTTCGGTGGAGCTCACCGGGGTGAAAGCCGAAGGCGAGAAGGCGGCCAGCCATCGCGTGATCGCCGATCACTTGCGCGCCTCTTCGTTCCTGATCGCCGACGGGGTTTCGCCCTCGAATGAAGGGCGCGGTTATGTTCTGCGCCGGATCATGCGCCGGGCCATGCGCCATGCCCACATTTTGGGCGCGAAAGAGCCGCTGATGCATCGCTTGGCGCCGGCGCTGATCGTGGAGATGGGCGAAGCCTATCCCGAATTGCGCCGCGCGCAGCCGGTGATCGAAGCGCAATTGTACGAGGAAGAAGAGCGCTTCCGCCGTACGCTGGGCAACGGCTTGAAGCTGCTGGAAGACGAACTGGCGACATTGAAGAAAGGCGCCAAGCTCGATGGCGCCACAGCGTTCAAGCTTTACGATACGTTCGGATTCCCGCTGGATTTGACGCAGGACATCTTGCGCGGGCGCGGGCTTGAAGTGGATACGCCCGGCTTCGACGCGGCCATGGAGCGCCAGCGCGAGAAGGGCCGCGAGAGCTGGCAAGGCGCCGAGGGCGGCGATAATCCCGCAATCTGGCATTCGATCCTGGAGCGCACGCGCGGCAACGAATTCCTGGGCTACGGCGCAGAAGCCGGCGAAGGCCGGTTGGCGGCGATCGTGGCCGGCGGCGCGGAGCAAAACGAATTGCGCGCCGGCGTACAGGCCGCGCTCGTGTTCGACCGGACGCCTTTCTATGCGGAAAGCGGCGGCCAGGCCGGCGATCAAGGCGTGATCGTGTTCGCCAATGGCGCGACGTTCACCGTCGAGGATACGAAGAAGCAGGCGGGCGCCTTGCATGCGCATGTGGGGCGCTTGGATGGGCCGGCGGTGAAAGTGGGTGAAAAGGCGGCGCTGGAGATCGATCATGAGCGGCGCGCGCGCATTCGCGCCAATCACTCCGCCACCCATCTGCTGCACGCGGCGCTGCGTAATGTGCTTGGTCCGCACGTGACGCAGAAGGGCTCTCTGGTGGAGGCCGATTATTTCCGCTTCGATTTCAGCCACAGCCAGGCGCTGAGCGCCGATGAAATCACGCGCGTGGAGGATGAGGTGAACGCCGTAATCCGCCAGAACGCTGAAGGGGTGATCAAGGAAATGGCGCCGGAGGCGGCGATCGCGGAAGGGGCGCTCGCGCTGTTTGGCGAAAAATATGGTGATCAGGTGCGTGTGCTGCGCCTTGGTGATGCGCTGGGCGGGGGCGGCAAGGCCTATTCGGTGGAGCTGTGCGGCGGCACGCATGTGAAACGCACCGGCGATATCGCGGTGTTTCAGATCGTTTCCGAAGGCGGGGTCGCTGCGGGCGTGCGCCGCATCGAAGCGGCCACGGGCGCGGCGGCGCTCGCGCACTTGAAGGCGCAGGCGGCGTTGGCGAAAACGGTTTCCGCCAACCTCAAGGCGCCGTTGGCTGAATTGCCCGATCGTGTCGCGCAATTGCAGGACGAACGCCGCAAGCTTGAGCGCGAATTGAGCGAAGCGAAAAAGAAACTCGCGCTTGCGGGCGGCGGCGCCGCCGCGGCGCCGGCCGGGCCGGAGCAAGTGGCGGGCGTTGCCGTGTTGGCGCGCGTGCTGGAAGGCGTACCGGCGAAGGAATTGCGGGGGCTTGTCGATGAAGGCAAGAAATCCATCGGCTCGGGCGTGATTGCCTATGTCGGTGTTGAAGATGGCAAGGCGGCGCTTGCAGTGGGCGTGACGGATGATCTCAAGTCCAAAGTGAGCGCTGTCGATCTCGTGAAAGCGGGGGTGGCGGCTGTGGGCGGCCAAGGCGGCGGCGGGCGTCCGGACATGGCCCAGGGCGGGGGCCCCAACGGCGCGGAAGCCGCGAAAGCGCTGGAAGCCATTCGCGCAGCGTTGCAGGGCGCGCTGGCGGCGTGAGCGCGATTGCGTATCGCGACGCGGTTGAAAGCGACGCGGCGGAGCTGGCGGCGTTCGCTCGCGAGAACTGGCTGGCCACGTTCGGCCACTTGCCATATCCGCCCGACGATCTGGCCGCGTATCTTGGCGGCGCCTATGGCGAAGCAATTCAGCGCGCTGAGATTGTTGGCGGGGAGAGCCGCTACAGGCTGGCGCTGCGCGAAGGCGCGATCGTCGGGTTCTGCATGACCGGCGCGCTTGCCCTGCCAGTGCAGGACGCGGGCGGCGCGGAGCTGCACCGGCTCTATGTGCATGAAAGCGTGAAGGGCGCGGGCGTCGCTGATGCGCTGATGGCGGATGCTATCGCTTGGGCGCGGGCGCGAAACGCTTCAGCGCTTTATCTCAGTGTCTGGGAAGGCAATGGGCGGGCGCAGGCGTTTTATCGCCGCCACGGCTTCGTGCATGATGGGGAATGGCGCTTTATGGTCGGCGGCTATGCCGATCGGGATTTCATCTGGAAGCTGACGCTTTGAGGCGCACATGCGCGCTGTTTTGATCTCAGTCGGAAAAATCCTCGCCTTCCTGGGCCTGTGGGCGCTGTTCACAGGGCTCGTCATCATGGCGGCGGTGCAGTTTTCGGGCGAAGGCTTCTACGCCATTCGCACTGTGCGGCTCACGGTGGAGATCGGGCTGTTCTTCGCCGTGCTAATGCCGCTCGTGATCATGGCGTTGCTGGTCGACAAGCGCGGGCCGCAAACGCTGGGTTTCAGCGCCACGCGGCTGCGGGACTTGCTTCTTGGGGTGTTGGCTGGCGGGCTGATCTTGCTTGCGCCCATCGGCGTGCTGGCGGCAATCGGCGCGGCGCGCTGGGCGCCGGATGTGGAGGCGTTTTCGACGCAGGCGCTCGGGTTCGGGCTCATCGCCTGCTTCTTCAACGTGATGACGCAACAAATGCTGGTGCGCAGTTACATCTTTCAGGAGCTTTGGACGAAGTTCGGCGCCTGGACGGCGACGCTTGTGACCACGGCGCTGTTTTTGGCCATGCACGCAACCGCTTTGATGCAAGGGCTTGCTGGCGTCATCGCTGGCGCGAACATTTTGCTCGCGAGTTTGATGATGGGCCTGGCGTATGTGCGCACGCGCGCCTTGTGGCTGCCGATCGGTTTGCATTTCGGCTGGAACGCGCTGCAGGGGCCGGTGCTGGGCATCAACGTGACCGGCAACGATCTGGGCTATGGGCAGTGGCGGCTTTTCTCCTTCGGCGGCGATCCGCTGCTGACGGGCGGCGCCATGGGCGTGGAGGGTGGACTGATCGGGCTGATCGGGCCGGCGCTCGGCCTAGCTTTTGTTGCGTTGGCGATCAGGCCGGCGAAATCCGGGTAACGTCTCGGA
>JAEUMU010000221.1 GCA_016791325.1 Hyphomonadaceae bacterium | reverse complement strand
TGTGCCGCCGTCTCGGCATTGAGTTTCCTCTGTTCGCCTTCTCACACAGTCGCGATGTGGTCGCGGCGGTGTCCAAGGCTGGCGGCCTGGGCGTTTTTGGCGCAGCCGGCTATGCGCCGGCGCGTTTGAAGGAGGAGCTGGATTGGATCGCCACCCATACGGGCGGGCGACCCTACGGCGTCGATCTCATCGTTCCAACCGCGTTCGAAGGCAAAGGCGCAGCCGCACAGCCCGAAATGCTGGCCGGCAAGCTACCGCAACGCCACAAAGACTTCGCCGCTGGAATTCTCTCCGCGCACGGCATAGATGCGCACAGCCTCGATGACGCGCGCGTGGGCGCAGCTGGATTCGCGCGCAACATCAGTGACGAAGGCGCCGCCGAGTCGCTCGACATTGCGTTTCAGTATCCGATCAAACTCATCGCTAACGCACTCGGCGTGCCGCCGCCCACGATGATTACCATGGGCAAAAAGCACAACGTGCCGGTCGCGGCGCTTGTGGGCGCCAAGGAGCACGCGCTCGCTCAGGCTGCCGCGGGGGTGGACATTATCATCGCCGCAGGCACTGAGGCTGGCGGCCATTGCGGGGAGGTCTCCACGATGGTGCTCACGCCGGAGGTGGTGGAAGCGCTGCGCGCCGCTGGGCGGGATACGCCGGTTCTGGCCGCCGGGGGCATCGTGACAGGCGCGCAAATGGCGGCGGCGATGGCGATGGGCGCCGCGGGCGCATGGTGCGGCTCAGTGTGGCTGACAACGCCTGAAGCGGAAACCAGCCCCGCAGTTAAGGCAAAGATGCTCGCCGCCAGTTCGCGTGACACCATCCGCTCACGCTCCCGCACCGGCAAACCCTCCCGCCAGTTGCGCTCACCCTGGACCGATGCGTGGGAAATGGAGGGCGCGCCCGCCCCGCTGCCCATGCCGCTTCAAACCATGATTTCCGAACCGGCGCTGCGGCTTGTCGACAAGCTGGCGCAGGGCGGTCACGAAGGCGCCCGCGAGCTGGCGACCTATTGGGTGGGCCAAGGCGTCGGCTTGATGAACGACACCATCTCCGCCGGGGCGGTGGTGCAGCGCTTCAAGGAAGATTTCCTGCGCGCCTACGAGCGCTTGGCCGCGTGCATCGAAAGCTAACGCGACCGTCCGCGTCCGCTTACCGGCCAGATGTCGATCAGCGCGCCGTCGCGCACAACGTGATAAGCGTCATATAGATTGACCGTCGGGTCGCAGTGCGGCGGCGCCAGCGTCACCAGATCGCTCAGCGCGAACACATGACCCGGCGCAATCAGCGCGGCATGCTCATCGCCCATAAAGAAGAATACCGTGTCCGCTGGCGCGCCGCTGACGATGGAGGGAGTTCCGCCGTCTGTGGCCATGGATTTGAACCCCGCATCAATCGTGGCCATCGCCGGCGTGTTGGCGCTGATGACACGCGCATCGATGAAGAGCGCCTGTTCAAAAAGCGCGGCGCCCGATTCGCTGAGAGCGCACTCCGCATACTGGCGATCCATGAAGATGTAGGAACCCACCTGCAGCTCGTTCAAAACGCCAAGTTCCGCATCAATGCGATGCGTGCCCGTGCCGCCGCCGGTAACCAGCGGCGGCGGCAAGCCCTCCGCCGTCAGCGCGGCGATCGCGTTGCGCAAATATTCGGTGCGTTCCGCGATCGCGGCGTGGCGATCCGCGAAGGCGGCGATGTGCTGCTGCGCACCGCAATAGAACTGGACCCCGCCGAAATGCAGCGACGCCGAAGCCGCTATTTGCTTCGCCAGCGCTACGCCTGCTTCCGCGGATGCAACGCCAGTGCGGCGAATGCCGGGATCGACGTCGACAAGGACTGGCAGCGGCCGCGCCGAGGCGCGAAACGCGTGCGTCAACGCAGCCACGTTATCCGGGTGATCGGCCACAATACGCAGATCGCCGATGCGCTCATGCAACGCGACGAGCCGCGCGATCGCCTGGGGCGTCACCACCGGTGATGTGATCAGAATGGCGCTGACGCCCCCGGCGGCCAACGCCTCGGCCTCGCCCAGTTTGGCGCAGCACACGCCCACCGCGCCCGCCGCCATCTGCAAGCGCGCAATCTCAATGCTCTTGTGCGTTTTGGCGTGCGGGCGAAGATTCAACCCGGCCGCCTTCGCGAACGCCGCCATCGACGCGATATTGCGCTCCAGCGCATCACGATCGAGCACCAGCACCGGCGTATTCAAACTTGCGCGGGAGCCCTGCTCGCCTATCAGAGACCTGT
>JAEUMU010000204.1 GCA_016791325.1 Hyphomonadaceae bacterium | reverse complement strand
CGATCTCCTCGCGCGAAAGGAAGCCCCCCGCGATCGGGTCCACGCCGCGAATGCCCTTGGCCACGTCCTCGTTAGCGATGCCTTGCACTTCCAGCGGATGCAGCCCGCAGAACTCGGCGATCTGATTGAACGCGAGCGAGGTGTTTTCGATCAGCCACACGGCGGTGGCCTTCGGCATCAGCACGTTTTGAGACATGGGCGGCGGCTCCAGATACGCAAAAGCGCCCGGCGTCGTCGCCAGGCGCTTGGCCATCTGGTGCAACGGGCTGACGCATCCGGGCGCGGACGAGGTCAGTTGCCGGCCATATAGCGCCTGCTCTGGCGGAAGGGAAGGCGGGATTCGGCGAGGAACCGCCGCCCGCCGCCCGCCGTTGCCTCCGCCGAAGGAGCCTCTCCATGCCCCAGCCCCCGCGTCACGCGAATAACGCCAAGTCCGGCCATCAGCCCGGCGAAGGCGCCCATAAGCCGGATCGGCCCGATCCCAAACGCCCGGTCGATGAGGAGGATATTTTCGGCGGCGCCGAGCGCACCGATAAAACCGAGCCGATCAGCTCCGACCACGCCAAGCCCTGAGCTAAGCCACCAGCACGATCTTGCCGGCATGCGCGCCGCCCTGAAGGCGTGCATGGGCCGCCTCCGCATCGGCGAGCGGGAAGGTGGAATCGATCACCGGCTTCACCAACCCAGCTTCGATCCACGGCCACACATGCAACTCCACTTCGCGCGCCAGGCGGGCCTTTTCCTCCTTGGCGCGTGAACGCAGCGTCGATCCCGTCAGCGTCAGCCGTTTCAGCATCAGCCGCATCAAATTCACATCCGCCTGCGGCCCCTTGAGAAACGCGATCATCACACAGCGCCCGCCCTCGTTCAGCAGGTTGAGATTTTTCTGCACATAAGGCCCGCCCACCATGTCGAGCACGACATCGGCGCCCCCCGCATCACGCACGATTTCCTCGAAATCCTCCGCGCGATAGTTGATGCCGCGCGTCGCGCCCAATTTTTCGCAGAGCTTCACTTTCGCCGCATCGCCTGCGGTGGCGAACACGCGCGCCCCGTACGCTTTCGCCATCTGGATCGCCGTGGTGCCGATCCCGGAAGCGCCGCCGTGCACCAGCAGCGTTTGCCCCGGCTTCAGCGCGCCCGCCTCGAACACATTGGCCCACACCGTAAACACCGTTTCCGGCAGCGCCGCCGCCTCGATCACCGAAAGCCCTTTGGGGATCGGCAGCACTGAGCCTTCGTGCGCCACGGCATAGGTTGCGTAGCCGCCGCCCGGCAGCAGCGCGCACACTTCGTCGCCATCGCGCCAGCGCTTCACGCCGGGCCCTACGCTCTCCACGACGCCGGCCACTTCAAGGCCCATCGTCTCCGGCGCGCCGGGCGGGGGCGGGTAGAGCCCCGCGCGCTGCATCAGATCGGGCCGGTTCACGCCCGCCGCACCCACCCGGATCAGCACTTCGCCCGGCCCGGGCTCCGGGCGCGCCACGACGGAGAGTGAAAGCGGGGTGTCGGGGCCATGGATAATCTTGCGCATAGGCGTCCTTTCCGAGGGGCGTGCGGCCGCGCTTAAAGGCGCGGTCATTATAGGTTAGGCTCTAGCCCGTAGGAGGCAGGGCCATGTTCGACGAAGATCCTTTCGCTCCGCCGGCGAAAAAGCCGGTTTCACTCGATGCGCAGCTTGAGATCGCGTCGATCGAGGAACTGCAGGATCGCATCGAACGTCTCAAGGCGGAAATTCAACTCTGCGAGAAGGCCATCAACGCCAAGCGCGCGCAACGCGCGGCCGCAGAGTCCGTATTCGGCGCTCGCTCCTCATGATCGGCCCGCTCGCCCAGGCGGCCCGCCTCTTGCGAACCTTGCGGCCTCATGACCGATAAGACCCAAGCTTCGCCAAATACGCGCGGTTACGACGCCAAGCGGGCGATGGATTTCGCCCGATCAGAGGTGTTTGAGCGCACCTTCAAGGAAGGCATGGCCCTCGTGGAAGAGGCCGCCGCCTATCTGGACGGCCCCGGCCGCGCCGCTTCCAAGCGGCTCTCGCGCGCCGCCGCGCTGGCCTATGCCGGCGAAAGCATGCGCCTCACCACGCGGCTGATGCAGGTGGCCTCCTGGCTCCTGGTCCAGCGCGCGGTGCGTGATGGTGAAATTCCTCTGGGCGAAGCCGCTGGCGAGAAATACCGCCTGATTTCGCGCGAACCTCAGGCCGCGCCGAATTTCGCCGGCGCGGAAGAACTGCCCGAAGCGCTCAAGGTGCTCATCATTAAGGGTGCGGCTATTTACGAACGCGTGCGCCGCCTGGACGAGACGATGTACGAGGGCGGCGGCGAAACCGCAAACCCGGTCTCTAACCAACTCGCCCGTCTCAACGAAGCCTTCGGCCGCTAGACTGCCCGCATCTTGAGCGCAAAAAACGAAGGGCGCTGGATGGCTCCAGCGCCCTGAGCGGTTTGCGGTAGCGAGCGTGCGCTCACTTCTTCTTCATGAAGCCGCCGAACTTGTCGTTGAAGCGCGAGACGCGGCCGCCGCGATCCAGCAGTTGCTGGTTGCCGCCGGTCCAGGCCGGGTGGGACTTGGGGTCGATTTCCAGAGCCAGCGTCGCGCCTTCCTGACCATAGGTCGAGCGGGTCTTATAGGTGGTGCCGTCCGTCATCTGGACGGTGATGAAATGGTAGTCGGGATGGCCTTCGGCTTTCATGGCCCGGGTTCCTTGCGCGCGCGGCGGTGAAATGGGAAGCGGGGCTGATACAGGAAAGGCGTCCGCCCCGCAAGGAGGCCCCATGCCGGGGCGCTGTCCTAAGTGTGTGACGGCCTCAGGATTGACAGGTGGTGTTAGGGCAAAAGAGGAGACTGACGCCGTTGGCTAGCAAATACACAAGGAGGCCGGCTCCAGCCACGCACAGAAGGCTCACTATGAAGCCAATAATTACGGACCGACGGGCCTCGTTTATGAACGTCTGAATCGATTCAGGGCCGCGCACTATCAAGACCAGGGCGGTCGCGACAATCCAGATGTTCACCAGCAATCCGAGCCACAGGTTTATTTCTTCGATGGCCCTGTGAAACTCTTCCCCCGTCATGCCTTCCCCCCGTGCTCCGCGACCAATGCCGCGCGCACGGCGTCCAGCGGCGACTTCACCGGCCCCGCATGCAGCACAGCATAGAACCGCCGCCGCTGCGTCGCCTCGTCAATCACGGTGGACCAGGAATAGGCGCGCTTGGCAGCCGGGACGCCTTCTAGGCTGAAGACGTGGACCACGCCTTCCCAGGCTGTCTTACCCTCAAATTCATCGCGCACGGGGACGGCCTGCACAAACACAGCCCGCCCGCCGTGCTGGCTTTCGACCGCTTCGCGAAGTTGGTCGGGATCAACGTCCATGCTGCTGCATACACTGGTTTGGGACAGGCTGCGAACTCGGAACAATTATGGACCCTTTTGAGGCTAGTTAATGCCTCATTAACTCACATGACAGACTCGTAAGGGCGGAGTCCGCCTCATTTGACTTGCTTAGTTCCCCGGTCGCGCGTATTGTAGCGGACGGGCATGACTTCAACACGAGACTTCCTCGCTCAGCGCGAAGCTGAGCTAGACGCAGAGCTTGACGAGCTGCGCAAGAAGCGCGAGCCGCTCGAAATCGAGCTTGCGGAGGTGCGCCGCGCACGCGCGGCGCTCGGACCAGAGCCGGCGACGTTACTGGACGCTGTGCGCCGGCTGGCGACCGGCCCCCCGGGCGGCAGCTTCGCGGATTGGACGCTCAAGCAAATGACATTGCGAGCGCTCCAAGACCATTTTCAAGAGGGCGCTACGGCGCAGCTGCTGCTGGAGTTTTTCAAGGACGCATACGGACGGGAGATCGCGCGCGAGAGCCTCAGCCCGCAGCTTTC
>JAEUMU010000160.1 GCA_016791325.1 Hyphomonadaceae bacterium | reverse complement strand
GGACTTCGCGGCCGATAATCTGCTTTTGATAGGAGATCACATCGACGACTTCCAGCGTGCGCGTATCGATGACGCGGAAATCCAGCGCGATGTTCATGACGTAGAGACGTCCGCCTAGATTGCCCACGCCGTCGCGTGCATTGGCATGGCCGCCTTGGGCGTCAACGCCCATGGAGCGGATGTTGTAGTTCAACTCGGTGATGCCGCCGACGAAATAATAGTCGGAGCCCGGCATTTGCCCCGCATAGGTGCGGCGCACGCTTTCAGCGCCTTCCTGGCCGATCAGGCGGTTGCTGGCGTAGCGCAGTTCAAGCTCAGTGACCGAGGTGTCGAAGCGCTCAACCAGGCGCGCGCCGGCTTTGGCGAACGCCGACATCGCCATCAACGATGCGCCTTGAGTAATGCGCCGGCCGCCTTCTTCGCTCACGGCGCCGGTGTAATCGAGGATGCGGCCCACTGCGATGCGTGGGGGCGTGAGCTGATTGGCGCGCGCATGCGCGGCGAGGCAATCGAGCGCGGGCGAATAGGCGGTGGGGTTGGCCGTCACCGGCGCATCGCCGATCGGCAGCGCATACATGCCGTCATTGCCGGCGTAGGGCGTGACGCATGCGGTGAGGGCGGTGGTGCAGGCCAGAACGGCCAGAGCTTTCAGCGCACGCATCTTTACGGACCTCCGACGTCGGCGCTGATGTCGCCGTTGTTCACTTGTGTTGAATTGACGATCACCGTGTTCCAGTTGCCCTGGGTCACGACGTTGAGTTGGTTGCCGATGGCTTGGGCCGAGCCGAGCCCGGAGCCGAACCCATCCATGAGGCCGCCGGTGAGCGTGCCTTCGAGTTCGATGCGGCCATTGACGATGACGCGATTGCCGTTCTCGTCGCGCGTGCCGGCCTCGATGGGGGCATCAAAGCTTTGCCAGCCCATGCCGAAGCCGCGCGAAAAATCGGCCGCTCCGCTGGGGATCGGATCGGCGGCGGCCGCGCCGCTCAAGGCAGCGATTGCCGCTGTGAAAACAAGGATAGCCCGCACCGCTTTTGGCTCCGCAGATTCGTCTGCGAGGCGAAGAAGCAATGCCCGTGCCAACGATTGAGCGAGCTTCACGCCGATTTGGGGACGCCCGACGCCGCTTTAACGCCACAGGCGAGCCCCCATATCTCAGCCGCGCGTGCCGATTTGGCGCCTGCAGGAGCTCAAGTTGACGGACCAGCCGCCCGAGGCGCGCCCGCGCACGCCGGTTATCATTTGGTCTATCGTGGCGGCGATCGCCGCCAGCTACGGCGCCTGGATGCTGGCGAGCCCGGCGCAGCAGCAATGGGCCGATTACACATTTGCGATCATTCCTGCGCGGTTCGATCCGGCCAGCCCTTATCATTTTACACACTGGTATGAGGCGCTGGGCCCGCTGTTTGGGCACAGCCTCCTGCACGTCGCTTGGTGGCATGCGGCTTTGAACGGGTTCTTTTTCTTCGCCGCCGGACGCGTGCCTGCGCTGCGCATCGGCGCTTTGCGTTTTCTTGTTGTTTACCTTGTCAGCGCGTTGGGCGCAGCGGCGGCCTTCATATTGTTGAATTGGGGCTCGGAGCAATTGGCGGTGGGCGCTTCGGGGGCTGTTTGTGGCGTGTTCAGCGCGTATTTCCTCTCCGCGCGGCGGACATGGCGCGAGGCGTTGGCCGATCCTGGCGTGCGCGGGCCGTTCTTCATGATCTTCTTCTTGAACGTGGTGGTGATGGCTGTGCTGGCGCAAACCAACGTGTTTCCGATCGCTTGGGAAGGCCACCTTGGCGGCTTCATCGCCGGTGCGTTAAGCTACGCCGCGCTCGCGCCGCGTGCGCGCGGGCCGTGGCGCTAGAGCCAGCCCAGCTCGAGCCGCCGTTCATCGACGAGCAGACCCTTGAGGCGCGCGCGGCCATCAGCGCCTA
>JAEUMU010000125.1 GCA_016791325.1 Hyphomonadaceae bacterium | reverse complement strand
GACCGCGGCGGTGGCGGTGGTGGCTACGGCGGCGGCGGATATCGCGGCGGTGGCGGCGGCTTCGGCGGCGGCGGCGGTGGCGGCGGATATCGCGGCGGCGGCGGCGGCGGCGGCGGTGGTTTCCGCGGCGGCGGCGGTGGCGGCGGCTTCCGGCGTGAAGGCGGCGGCGGTGGCGGATTTGGCGGCGGCGGCGGTGGCGGATTTGGCGGCGGCGGCGACCGTCCCCCGCGTCAGCCCCTCGGCGATCCGCAGGACGGCGTGGTTAAGTTCTTCAACGCAGCACGCGGCTTCGGCTTCATTACGCCGGACGGCGGCGGCGCCGACGTGTTCGTGCACGTGAGCGCGGTTGAGCGCGCAGGTCTGACGCAATTGGTCGAAGGTCAACGGGTGAACTTCCAAACCCTGCCGGACACCAAGGGCAAAGGTCCGAAGGCGGTGAACCTGAAGGTCGCCGAATAGGACGTCAGCAGATTGCAAAAGACAGGGCCCGCGAGAGCAATCTCGCGGGCCTTTTTTGTGGGCCTTTTTTGTGGGCTGGCGAAGCGAACCGCTATTCCAGCGGCATGTAGATTTCGATCCGCGCCTGCACGGTCCCATCGGCGCTGCCGGGCGCATGCACGATCTCCCAAGGCAGCCCCCCTTCGCGACCAGCGATCCGATGCGCCTGCATATACGCATTCATTTGCAAATAGGCCGCGCGCACATTCTCTCGCGTGCCCTCCACCATCACATGCATCGAATTGCCGGAGGGCGTCTCGCCAAGCTGGACGCCGACCACCGAAAGCGGCGTCGGCCCGGCGAATGGGAAACCGACGCGGAAGCTCATGCGGCCGCGCTCCGCATCGAAATCCGTCACCACCCGCACCAGCGGGCCGGCTTCAGTCAGGCTATATTCGCTCATGAAGCGGCGAACCTGATCGACGCCCTGCGCCTCAGCACGATCGACCTCGGCTTGGTTGTCAACCGCAGTCTCGACCACCGAATAAACGAACATTTGCGGCTCGATCGTATCGAACTGCGGATTGAGGCCTTCGAAATCAACGTCCGGCAATTGCTCGGCAAGCGTCTTGAGCCGCGCCAAACCGCTGTCGAGTTCACCCTCCACCAGCCCACGCATGATCAGGTTCATGTAGCGGCAGGGCACATTGATCCAGCCGGCGGAACACTCTGCCGAAACCGTCCAAGCCACGGAAGAGCCGCCCTCGGCCGGGCGAAGCAGCATGTGAGCGCTCAACGTGGCGCGGTCACCCATTTGCAGGATAGAGTCGATTTCTTCGTTGTTGACGGAGTCGACGATCGACATCCGCCCGGATCCGACCTCGCGCACGTTGGAGGCCCAGCGCATGGTCTGCCCAGGTCCTGCTTCGCCGGTGAAGGTGTAATCGGCATCGGGATCGCGGGCGTAATACGGCGACCATTCCTTAGCGATGCGCAGGTCATTCGCCATCGCAAAGACGGCGGCGCGCGGCCGCTCGATGGAGACCGTGCGGGTGATTTCGAGTGCGTTGGGGAGCAAAAATCTGCCGACCGCGTAAAGTGCGCCAAGCACCAGCGCCACCACGAGCAGCAAACCTAAAAACCACCTCATACGCTGTCCCCTGCGCGCAAGCACAAGGCCATAGCATCGGCGGCAAAACCACGCCACGCGCGACCATGCATGCTTGCATGGCGCACGCCCCTCTCGCGCCAAGCGCGAACCGCAAGCGTCTTCAGCGTCATCTTTATACCTGGACGACGCCCTCCCAGCCGCCGGCTGGTTAACACGGAGACATCCATCCCGTCAGCCGGGCGTTGCAGAGCAGGCCCGAGAATTTAGGTTCTTGTGGCGTCCCAGACGCCGAATTCATGGGCGATGCAGCGCTCCATAAGCTCGCGCCATACCGGCTCCGCGATCGCCCAGGATAGGTCCTGCCGCTCGGCTTCCGCCTTAACATTGGCCAAAACCTGAAGGATTCTGGCCTCGTCGCGCACCACGTCGCGGCTCGCCTTGATCCGCGCGGCGGCGTGCATGTAGCCCTGCCGGCGGGCGATCAGCGCCACCAGCATCTTGTCGATCTCATCGACCCCAGCGCGAACCTCAGCCATGGTCTGACAATCGCCCGGGTCCAGCGCCTGGAAGGGCCCCGCGCGCTTTTCGGTCAGTCGTTGAACCTTGTTCATGGCGCGGACCATGGCCGCGCGCACCGGGGGCGTCTAGTAGGCGCTGAGACGCAGGCGAAGAGAATCAATGCCTTGGCCACCGCGGGGTTATCGCCGTCGCAACGCGTCATAGTGCGCGGCGAGAACGGCGAAGGCCTGTTTCCGGACGCCGGTTTCAGACATCACGCCTTTTCGGTTCCAACCGCGCTGAAAAACCGGATGCTGGCGCCTAGGTGAGCGAAAGTCCTTCAATATCCAGGGCGCAAGGCCGCGCAGAAAACTAATGTTTGTGCTCATCGCCAACGTCTGACGATAGTATTCGGATTGAAAATCTTCCGAGAATTTCTGCAACAACTCAGGATCGGAGAATCCGGCCAAAGCGTCCGCCCCAAATTCAGAGAATATCATCGGCTTGCCGTAGGGCGAGCGCCAACTGATGCGCGGCAGATCGGCCAAAGCGTCGTCGCTGTACCAACCATTGTACGTGTTCACGCCCAGCACATCGAGGTGCTCGGCGAGCGGGTCGTTCAGCGTCATGATGGGGCGGCCACCCTCCTCCACGCGGTCAGTCAGCAGCGCCGCCGTCACCAGACGCGTGTCGTCCAGGGCGCGCACATCGGCGATAAGCGTGCGCAGGAACGCGTCCCGGGAGGCGCCGGGCGGTGTTTCGTTGGCAACGCTCCAGAACGCAATGGAGGCGCGGTTCCGATCGCGGCGAATATTCTCCGCCAGCATGTTGCGGGCCGCAGCCAGCGTTTGATTGTTGTCCCAGTTGATGCGCCAATAGACGGGAATTTCGCTCCACACCAACAGGCCCAGCGCATCGGCGGCGCGCGTTACTTCCGCCGCATGTGGGTAATGGGCAAGGCGCACGAAATTGCAATGAAGCTCGTCCTTCGCCGTTCGCAGCAGCTGTTCGGCGGCGGCGGCGGTCATCCTCCGCGCGGGTTCAGCACCGATCTCCTCCTCATGCAGGCAGATGCCGCGCAGGAAGATCGGCTCGCCGTTGAGCAAGATATCTTCTCCTCGCGTCTCGATGGTGCGGAACCCGACGCGATCGCGCAGCGCATCGCCTGCGCCTTCGAAGCTTACATCGCAAAGCGTAGGCGAGTCCGGCGACCAGCGCGCCAGTTCCGCCGGCGCCGGCGCCGCGCCGGTCCAACAGCCGTCAGCTCCTGTGCGACCTTCAAGCGTCAGCGCAAGCGCGGGAACGCGCACGCGCACGCGCCGGTTGGCCGCACGCGCGCCACTGAGGCGAATGCTCGCCGCAATCGCCCCATCGCGGGTCAGCCGAATCCAGGCGTCGTCGATGAAGGTGGATGGCGTGATCACCAGGCGAACCGGGCGGGTGACGCCGCCATAGTTTTCCCAGTCTGTCACGAGCGGCGGAACAGTGTCGGCGGACGGTTCAGAATCGACCCCCAGCGTGATCTGATTGTCGCCGTCTCGCAGAACGTGCGTCACTTCGCAGGCAAAAGGCGTGAACCCGCCTTCGTGAACGCCAACGTGATTGCCATTGACGTACACGTTGGCGCGATAGTTGGCCGCTTCGACATAGATAAAAGCCCGCCGTGCACCCAAAGCATCAAGCCGAAAACGCCGCTGATACCAGACCAGCCCGACATAGTGGCGCATGGACTGCGTATGGGCGAGCCATGCGCGGGGCAGCGTGCATGTTTCGGCGCGCGCCATATCATATTCGATCAACGCTTTTGGGTGCGCGCGTGAATAGGATTCAACGTCGAATTCGTCAAATCGGCGATGGCCAAAGCCGGCCGCCGCGCCGTGAAAACCTACGAGGCCGTCGCGGTAGGGATCGATCGAATAACGCCACGCGCCAGACAGATCAGCGCCATCGCGGTCCGCCGCCGCGACCAGCGTGATTGGGGCGGGCGCGCCAAGCGGCTCAACCGCCGATGCGGAAAGCACCGGAAGGCCGAAGCTTGAGGCCAGGAGCGCTCGGCGGCTGACTGATATCTTCATTCCTGGGCCTTCAATCTTACCTGTCCGGCATACTCAATCGCCGGCTCTTGAGGTATCCCCTGCGCATGATTGTCCTGGCGATGAGGCGTGATGAGCGGCGCCGATAGACCCGACTTGCCCACCCTTGAGGGCCTGCCGGGCGAAGCCGAGCCCGCGCCTGCCCTCAAGGGCGTCGAAGCGATCCGCGACGCGTGGACCCGCCTGCCCAACCGGCCGGGCGTTTATCGCATGATCGGGGCCGACGCCGAGGTGCTTTATGTCGGCAAGGCCAAGAGCCTGAAAAACCGCGTCGGCCA
>JAEUMU010000050.1 GCA_016791325.1 Hyphomonadaceae bacterium | reverse complement strand
TCCCGTGAATGCGCTGCTCGCGCGCACGTTGCTGAGCCGCGCGGGGTGTGTCGTCACCGCCGTCCACGATGGCGAAGAGGCGCTCGCCGCGGCGGCCGCCAGCGCCTACGATCTCATTCTGTTGGATATCCGCATGCCGCGCCTGGATGGGCTGGAAACCGCGCAACGCATTCGCGCCGGGCAGGGGCCTTGCGCCGGCGCGCCCATCGTCGCGCTGACCGCAGACGCCGGCGAGACGGAACGCGCCCAAGCGTTCAAGGCCGGCATGGATGATTTCATCACCAAGCCGATCGACGCCGCGCGTCTGCTGGCGGTCGCCGAGCGCTTTACCGGCGGCCCGAACCCCGCCACGTTCAGCCGCGATTGAGGCGCGAAGCCGCCTGGAGTTGCACATGACCGAAGCCGCCCCTGCGCCGAAGCGTTCCACTTGGGCCGCCCTGGCCGCCTTCTTCGAGCGCCGCGCCTTGGTCATGCTGGCGCTCGGCTTCGCTGCCGGCCTGCCGAACCTGCTGATCTACGATACGCTTTCAGTGTGGCTCCGCCAGGCGCGGGTCTCACTCGATGTCATCACACTGATGAGCCTGGTGACCATCACCTACGCCATCAAATTTCTTTGGGCTCCGGTGGTCGATCGCGTGAAGGTGCCCATCCTGCACCAACTATTCGGCAAGCGCCGGGCCTGGATGTTGCTGGCGCAAGCCGGTGTTGTGGTCGGTATTTGGCTGATTGCGGCCAATGCGCCGGCGGTATCCTCCGCGGTTGCCGGAGGCGTTGAAGGCGCCGTGCAGCCCGAACCGGCGATGAACGCCATCGCCATGGTGGCGGTGTGCGCGGCGTTCACGGCGCTTTTCGGCGCCACGCAGGACATCGCCATCGATGCGTGGCGCATCGAAGCGGCCGCCGCCGAAAAGCAAGGCGTGATGGCGGCGGCGTATCAATGGGGCTATCGCATCGCCATCATCGTCTCGGGCGCGGCGCCGCTGTGGATGGCCTCCCGCATCGGCTGGACGAGTTCGTACATGCTGATGGCCTTCGTGATGGTGGTGGGCGTCGTCGGCGTGTTGCTGGCTCCGCGTGAAAAAAGCGCGGAGCCTCCGCAATCGGCCATGGCGCCGGGTCCGGTTTGGCTTGAGGCCGGCGAATGGATCGGGCGTATTGGGCTAATGGTGCTGGGCGCGTGCTTTATCGGCGCGGGCCTGGCGGGGCGCGCCGAACCGCTGACCTTCCTGTTCTCAATGGCGGGCTTCACTGAATTCTCCGCCGCCGTAAGCGAAATCTGGACCACGCGCCCCTGGGGCATGATCTGGCAGGTGATCGGCGTGCTGGTCGGCCTCGCCATCGTCGGCTTCGCCACATACCCGCTGCCGCGCCAAACGCGCCCCAGCGCCTATTTCGCCAAAACGCTGAAAGAGCCGCTGGAGGACTTCTTCAAGCGCTATCGCGGCACGGGCGCGCTGATCTTGGCCATGATCTGCGTCTATCGCATCGCTGATTTCGTGCTGAATCTGATGGGCGCGTTCTACATCGACGTCGGCTTCACGCTCGATGATGTCGCCAATGCGCGCAAGATTTTCGGCGTCGTCATGTCAATGCTGGGTGTAGGCTTCGGCGGCTGGCTGGTGGCGCGCGTGGGGCTGATGCGCGCGCTGATTGTCGGCGCGGTGCTGCAACCGCTCTCGAACGTGGCGTTTGGCTTGCTCACCTTCACCGGCCCTTGGCTGCCGGGCCTGTATCTCTGCATCGGTATTGACAACATCTCCGCTGGCGTCGCCGGCACGGCGCTCATCGCCTATATGTCGAGCCTTACGAGTCTCGGGTTCACCGCCACGCAATACGCGCTCTTCTCATCGCTTTACGCGTTGCCTGGAAAAATCCTCGCCGCCATTTCCGGGCGCATCGTCGAAGGCGCGATCAACGCGGCCTCGGCAGGGGAGGCCGAATGGCTGCGTGTCTGGTTCACTGGCATGTCCGCTGATGCGTTTGTGCGCGTTGCTGCTGAGCGTGGCGTTTCTCCGCAGGCCTTCGCCGCCGGCTACATGACGTTCTTCATCTATTCGGCCGTCATCGGCGTGGCCGCTTTGGTGTTAGCGGTGCTGATCATGCGCAAATCGCCGCCGGCGGCGAACCAGGCTGCGCCAGCGCCGGCTTAGGCCGCGCCGTCCTTCACCGCCGCCGCCTGGAACGCGGCGATCGTCGCGAACGTCAC
>JAEUMU010000105.1 GCA_016791325.1 Hyphomonadaceae bacterium | reverse complement strand
CGTCGCAACATTTTCAAGTTTCGAGGGCGCGTCGAAATCAATGGCGAACTCGCCACTGACTGCGAATTCGCCGCGATGAAAGCAGATCGGCCAAAGGATTCGGCATGAGCGCGAAGATCCACCCCACCGCCGTTATTGATCCGAGCGCGGAGTTTGGCGCGGGGGTGGAGATCGGGCCCGGTTGCGTCATCGGCCCAAGCGTGCGCCTTGGTGAGAACACGCGGCTCATCGCCCATGTGTTTATCGAAAGCCACACAGAAATTGGCGCCAATAACACCGTGTTTCCGTTCGCAGGGCTCGGGGGGACGCCTCAGGATCTTTCCTACAAGGGCGAGCCGACGAAGTTGATCATCGGAGACAACAACGTCATTCGTGAGCACGCCACGCTCCACCGCGGCACCGTGCGCGGCCGTTCGGTCACCACCATCGGCAATGATTGCCTCATCATGGGCAATTGCCACGTGGCCCATGATTGCGATGTCGGCAACAACGTCATCATGGCTCAGACAGCCACCATTGGCGGGCATGTGAAGGTCGGCGACTTTGCTTTCCTGGGCGGCCTCTCGGGGGTCCACCAGCACGGCCGGGTGGGCCGTCACGCTTTTGTCGGCGCCTCTGCGTTGATGACCACCGATCTCATTCCATTCGGCTCAGCCATTGGCAATCACGCCCATCTGGGCGGACTGAATGTCGTCGGCCTGAAGCGGCGAGGCTTCACGCGCGATCAGATTCACGATCTGCGCGCCGCCTATCGGCTCCTGTTCGCCGAGGAAGGCACTTTCCAGGAGCGCATCGAAGATTGTGCGGAAATCTACGCCGCAAATCCGCACGTCATGGAAATAGTGGAGTTCGTCCGCGCCGATGCGGCGCGGCCGCTATGCATGCCGCGGGATTAGACAGATGGAGCGCTGGCGTAAGCTCGGGCTGATCGCCGGAGGCGGCGAGTTGCCGGTTTTGTTGGCGGAGCACTGCAGGGCGAGTGGCGCCCCTTATTTTGTCGCGCGTATCACGCCGTTTGCGGAAGCCGCGCTGGAGGCCCATCCCGGCGCCGGAGCGGGGCTTGGAGCCATGGGGGCGCGCATGGACGCCCTGCGCGCCGCGGGTTGTGACGCCATTGTGCTGATCGGCCAGGTGCCGCGTGTGGATCCACGCACGTTGCAGCTTGACGCGGGCGCGATGGCCATGCTGCCGGCGCTGCTCGCTGCAGCGCCGAAAGGGGATGATGCGCTGCTGCGCGCCGTTCTCACTGAACACGAGCGCGCCGGCTTTCGCGTGATCGGCGCGGAAGCGGCGATGGCTGATCTGCTCGCCCAACCCGGTTCGTGGGGCGCACGCACGCCCAGCGCCTCAGAGCTTAGCGATATCAAGCGCGCTGCGAAGGTGGCTGCGGCAAGCGGCGCGTTGGATATCGGCCAAGGCGCCGTGGTCTGCGAGGGGTTGGTGCTGGCGGTCGAAGCCCAGGAGGGTACCGACGCTATGCTTCGCCGCGTCGCAGATCTGCCGGAGCGACTGCGTGGCGCGCCCGAGCGGCGGCGCGGCGTTTTGGTCAAGCGGCCCAAGCCTATTCAGGAGCGCCGCATAGATTTGCCGACGATCGGCGTGCGGACCGTGGAAGGCGCCGCCGCCGCGGGTTTGGCCGGCATCGCCGTGGAAGCGGGCGGCGCCCTGGTGGCGCGCTTGGCTGAGGTAGTCGCCGCCGCCGACGCTGCGGGGCTTTTCCTCTACGGCTTCGCGGCCGCGGACGTGGACGCGTGAGCCGCCGCATCTTTTTGGTGGCGGCGGAATCTTCGGGCGACGCGCTTGGCGCCGACCTCGCGCGCGAATTGCGCGCCCGTTTGCCCGCCCTGGACCTCTTCGGCGTCGGCGGACCGTTGATGGCGGAAGAAGGCATAGAGTCTCAGGCCGACATATCGGGGCTGGCGGTGCTCGGTTTCGTCGATGGCTTGAAGGCCTATGAGCGTGTGAAGCGTGCGGTCGCGTCGACTGTCGCAGCAATCCTCGCCGCCAAGCCGGAAGCCGTCGTGCTGATCGATTCCTGGGGGTTTACGCTTCGGGTGGCGCAAGGCGTTCGCGCTGCGGCGCCGCAGATCAAGCTCATCAAATATATCGGTCCCCAAGTCTGGGCGACGCGCCCGGGCCGCGCAAAAACCTTGGCAGCGACAGTGGATCATCTGATCTGCATCCACGATTTCGAGGTTCCTTACTACGCGCCTTACGATTTGCCCTGCACCGTGTGCGGCCACCCAGCGCTTGGTCGGTTCAAGGCCGGCGACGGCGCGGCCCTTCGCGCCAGGCAAGGATTTGAGCCAGACGATCGCGTCGTATTGGTGCTCCCCGGAAGCCGCGCCAGCGAAATCCGACGTGTCGGACCGACGCTGTGGCGGGCCGCTGAAATGCTCGACGCGGCGCGTGATGATGTCAGGCTTCTTGTGGTGGCCGCCCGCGCTGTGCGTGAGGCGGTGGTAGCCCAGGCGCCGCCGGCGGCGCGGGTGGTAGATGAACGCGAGAAGGAAGATGCCTTCGCCGCCGCCACCGTGGCGCTGGCCGCATCCGGCACCGTAACCACAGAAGTGGCCTTGCAGGGCGCCCCAGTTATCGTCGGTTACAAACTTGGCTGGTTTACGTGGCTGGCGGCGCGCTGGTTTTTGTTCAAGGCCAAGTACGCGTCGCTGCTGAATGTCGCGGCGGATGCCGAAGTTGCGCCCGAGTTCATTCAAACTCGCTTCACGGCGGAGAACATCGCCGCCGCCGCTGAGCCGCTCTTGAATGATGAAGCTGCACGAGCCGAGCAGGTGCGCCGTCAAGATGAGGCGCTTGCGCTGATGGGGCGAGGCGGCACGCCCGCGGCGCAAATCGCCGCGGACGCAGTGCTCAAGGTGTTGGGCCGCTAGGCCCGCTTATTCGCGGGCACGTAGTCGCGCCGAGCGGCGCCCGTATAGACTTGACGCGGACGGCCGATCTTTTGGCTGTCGTCCTCCATCATCTCCGTCCATTGAGCGATCCAGCCTACCGTACGCGCGACCGCGAACAGCACCGTAAACATGGACGTTGGGAAGCCCATCGCCCGTAGTGTTATGCCGGAGTAGAAATCAATGTTGGGATAAAGCTTGCGCTGCACGAAATAGTCGTCGTTCAGCGCGATCTTCTCCAACTCGATCGCAACTTTCAGGATCGGATTGTCGAGGCCACCGGTCTCCTTGAGCACTTGGTGGCACAACTTCATCATCGCCTTGGCGCGCGGATCGTAGTTTTTGTAGACGCGATGCCCAAAGCCCATCAGGCGCACGTCCGATTTGGGATCCTTCACCTTGCTGATGAAGTCGGGGATGTTGTCCACCGAGCCGATCTGCTCGAGCATGTTGAGCGCGGCTTCATTGGCGCCGCCGTGGGCAGGGCCCCAAAGGCAGGCGATCCCGGATGAGATGCACGCGAACGGATTGGCGCCAGAGGAGCCAGCGAGCCGCACGGTGGAGGTCGACGCGTTCTGTTCGTGATCCGCGTGAAGGATCATGAACACGTCCATTGCGCGCGCCAGTACGGGATTGACCTTGTAGTCCTCCGCCGGCACCGCAAAGCACATACGCAGGAAGTTCGACGCATAATCGAGTTCGTTACGCGGGCTCACAAAAGGCTGGCCGATCGAATACTTGAACGCGCGCGCCGCAATTGTGGGCATTTTTGCGATCAGGCGATGACTCGCGATCGTGCGCTGCTTCGGATCGTTGATGTCGGTGCTGTCGTGATAGAATGCGGCGAGCGCACCGACTGTCCCGACCATAATGGCCATGGGATGGGCGTCGCGGCGGAAGCCCTCGAAGAAGCGGTCGAACTGCGCGTGCAGCATAGTGTGGTAGGTGATGTTGCGGTCGAACTCGCCCAGTTGCGCGGGCGTCGGCAACTCGCCGTGCAGCAGCAGATAGCAAACCTCGATGAAACTTGAGTGCTCCGCGAGCTGATCAATCGGATAGCCGCGATAGAGCAACACGCCCTCGTCGCCGTCGATGTAGGTGATCTGGCTTTCGCACGAACCCGTGGAGGTGAAGCCTGGATCGTAGGTGAAGACTTTGCCTTCGCCATAGAGCTTGCGGATATCAACCACATCGGGGCCGACAGTGCCGCCGTAAACCGGCAATTCCAGCGTTCGATTGTTCACCGTGAGGGTGGCCGAAGGTTTTTTCGTCAGTTTGCTTTCCATGTGCTCACGTCCTCACATCTGGTCCGCGATCCGGGCGAGCGCCTCGTCACGGCCCAGCAACTGTAATGCTTGGCCCAGGTCAGGCGCTGGAGCGCCGCCTGTCA
>JAEUMU010000104.1 GCA_016791325.1 Hyphomonadaceae bacterium | reverse complement strand
CCCGGCGCGCTCGAACTGATGGCCGAATTGGACGAACTGGGTGCGCCCTACGGATTGGCGACCTCCTCGCGCCGGCCATGGGTCGAGCGCCATTTCGCGGCGCACGGGCTGACGCAGCGTTTCGCCGCCGTGGTGACGCGCCAAGACGTCCTGAACGGAAAACCTGATCCCGAACCCTACTTGAAAGCCGCCGCAGCGCTGGGGCGCGCACCGCAAAATGTACTGGCTATAGAAGATTCCCACCCCGGCGTGCGTGCCGCACACGCGGCCGGCTGCATGACCGTCATGGTGCCCGACTTGCTGCCCGCGACTGGGGAAATGCACGCCAAGGCGCGCGTGTTGACAAGCCTGAATGACGTCATCGGCTTGTTGCAGGGCGAACCCGCCTACTAACGGCCCCACAAATCACCGCTCAAGCGCATCCTTAACCTTGAAGGCTGGCGGCGCCTGTGTTGCTTGTGCGTACGTATGGCAGCAACACGATTAATCCGATTGATGGGCGCGCTGGACGGGGCCGCCGCGCTGGGCGTGCTTTTCGCGCTCGCGCTGATCGCACGCGTGATCGCCGCGCTCGTTTACGCTGATATCACGCCGGGGGTGGAGATTTGGGAGTACGGCCTCCAGGGCCTGTGCGCAGCGCAAACGGGAGGCGATCTATGCCTGCGCGATCCCGATGGCGCGGCCTACGCCACTGCGCTGATGCCGCCACTGACATCTTATCTCTGGCTCGGCTTGTTTACCGTGTTCGGTATCGGCCCTGAGGCGCTTTCGGCCTATGTGCTCATAAACGTCTTGGTTGGGGCAGCGTGTGCGCCGCTGCTTTACGTGCTTGCTCGGGAACTCAAGCTTGAGCCGCCAGCGGCGCTTATCGCCGGCCTCATCATCGCGCTCTACCCCACCTTCGTTTTTGTCGCGGCCACCTATCACGCCACCAATTACACAGTCGCATTCACATTGGGTTTCGCCATTCTGCTCATGCGCGCCATGAAATCCCTACATTGGCGCGCGGCGCTGGCGGCGGGCTTGATGGGAGGCCTTTCCGTGCTCACGCGCAACGAGCTCTTGCTTTGCGTGTTGGGCGGTGGGGCGCTGTTGCTTTGGGCGGGGCGGCGCAATCTAATGAGCGGCGTGCGCGCGGCGGCGGCGCTGGGGCTCGCCCTCGCGCTGGTGATGACGCCGTGGATTGCACGCAATTACGTTACCTTCGATCGCTTCATCCCCATCGGCGCGCAGGCTGGCTACAATTTGTGGATCGGCTTCGGCCCGCACGCGCGCGGCTCCGGCAACCAGCTGGATAATGACGCTGTTTCCCGTGCGGCCGCAGCTGCGGTGCGCGAGGGCGTTCGCCGCGGCGATGCGCCGGGTGATCGCTACGAGCCGCGCGTGCAACAAGCCTATTTGGACGACGCCCTGCCCGCCATCGAACAAGGCGGCGTTGGCCGGCTAATCGTGCTGACGGCGGAAAAATTCGCCGTGTTGTGGGTGTTCGACTGGACCGACCCGATCACCCGCCACCCCGCTTACTGGCTGCCGTGGCTCGCCGTGCACGGCCTCGCGCTTTTCGGCCTGTTTGCACTCTGGCGCGGGCGCGCGCCGCCGATTGATTGGAACGGCGCTCTGATGATCGTGCTGTTTCTCGGCGTGTTTACCTTGGCCTATTCGATCTCCAGCGTGTTCGCGCGCTATCGCATGCACATGGAGCCGTTCATCTTTGTGTTTTCCGCCATTGGCGCGTCAGCGCTGCTAGCACGATGGACGCCTATTAACCGCGACGCCGCGCCATTGCGCACTTGAGTTGAATGCCATTGCGTTTCGCAGCCGCACAAATCAGCGTGCATCCTGTGCGAACGCGCGGAGAGTGAGAGTGACCGTGAACACCACCGACGCCACCGGGGCTGGCCGGCCGGCCGCGCGCTTGGGCGATTACATCGCCATCGCTCGTCCCGATCACTGGATCAAGCACGTGATGATCGTGCCCGGCATCGTGTTTGCCTGGCTGCTGGCGCCCGGCGGCCATGAGGTCGGCCCGGCCACGTTCACCGCGATTGTGCTCGGCTTCATTTCCGCGTGCCTGATTTCGTCGGCGAACTACGTTATCAACGAATGGCTCGACGCCCCGTTCGATGCGCAGCATCCCAAAAAGCAATCACGCCCCGCCGTGCGCACGGCGATGGATCCCGCCATAGTCTATGGTGAATATATCGGCCTTATCATAGCCGGGTTGGCGTTCGCCTATCTCGTCGGGACCATGTTCCTGGTCACGGCGGCGATTTTCGCGGTGGCGGGGTTTCTCTACAATGTGCGCCCGTTCCGCACCAAGGATCTGCCGTTCCTCGACGTCATTTCCGAGAGCGTGAACAATCCGCTGCGGCTGCTGCTGGGCTGGTTCATGATCGCCCCGGCGTTCGCGCCGCCGGCTTCGCTGCTGCTGGCCTACTGGGCGGGCGGCGCGTTCCTGATGACCGTGAAGCGCTTTGCCGAGCATCGCTTCCTCACCAACGCCCAGGCGGCCGTGGCCAATTATCGCCCCTCGCTGGCGGGCTATAGCGACGCCACCTTGATCGTGGCCGCGCTGATCTACGCGCAGCTGTTTGCGTTCATGATGGCGGTGTTCCTGCTTAAATACCGCGCGGAGTACATTCTGCTGTTTCCGCCGCTATGCGTGTTGTTCGCCATCTACATGCGCATCGGTTATTCGCGCGATAGCGCGGCGCAATCTCCCGAAAAACTGTTCAAGCAGCCGCTATTGTTGGGGCTGGCGTTGGCGATCGTGGTGATGTTCCTCGGCCTCACCTTTGTGGAGCTGCCGGGCCTCACCGTCTTCACCGACCCCCACCTGATTACGGTGGATCGCTGATCAACTGCGCGCGCGCAGCCGGCGATAGGTGATCTCGCCGTCCCGGTTGACGCGAACGACGATCGGGCGTTCGCCGATCGCGGCGCGACCAGCGATTGCGCGTGCGGCGGCGATGGAATCCAACGGCTGAAACGCCATGGCCTCAACCACATCGCCAGCGCGCAGCACGCCCTCATTGGCGCCGCCTACATCTGCGCCAAGAACCACAAGGCCGGAAACATCCGGCTCGATCTGAAATTCCTCGCGCAGCCCCGCATCTAGCTCCGACAGCGCGACGCCGAAAATGCGCCCCCCGCGCGGGCCGCCATCACGGCGGGGGCGATCCGGTCCGGCGCCGGCCGCCGCACGCGGGCCGCCGCCGCCTTCGTCAAGCCGCTGAATGGTGATGCGGACGCTTTGCCTGCGCCCGTCGCGAACGATCTCCACCTCAACCTGCGCGCCCACAGCGCTATCGCCCACCATCCGCGTGAGCGCGCGGCTATCGGCCACCTCGCGCCCGGCGAAACTCACCACGACATCGCCCACGCGCAGCCCGGCATCGGCGGCCGGCCCACCGGGCGTGATGCGCGTAATGGCGGCGCCGGTTTGGCCGCGATAGCCGGCGCGCTCGGCGATCTGGGCGGTGACGTTAGCCAGCCGCACGCCCAGCCAGCCGCGACGTGTTTCACCGTAGCGGAGCAATTGCTCGACCACCGGGCGCACGATCGCCGTTGGCGTGGCGAACCCCACGCCGACGCTGGCGCCTGTGGGGGAAACGATGGCCGTGTTCACGCCGATAACATCGCCCGCCATGTTGAACAGCGGGCCGCCGGAATTACCGCGATTGATAGCGGCGTCGGTCTGGATGAAATCGTCATAGCGGCCGGCGTCGATATTGCGGTTGCGTGCGCTGACAACCCCGACGCTGAGCGATCCGCCCAGCCCGAACGGATTGCCGATCGCCAGCACGATATCACCCACTCGCGCAGTATCGCTATCGCCGAACGAGACATGCGGCAGCGGCGTGCGGGATTGGATTCGCAGCACGGCGATATCGGTGGCCGGGTCGCGCCCCACCACCGTCGCCTCGAAGCGCTGGCCGTTCTGCAGGATTACATCAATGGCGTCGGCCGCCTCGATGACGTGATTGTTTGTCACCACCACGCCGTCGCCAGAAATGATGAAACCGGAGCCCAGCGACGTAATCTGGGCGGCGGCGTCATCCCCGCCGCCGCTGAAACGCTCCATCGGCGACCCGGGCGGGAAACGCGGCAGTTCGTCCACGCCCTGCACCCGTTGCCGCGTGGCGATGTTGACGACAGCCGGCGTCAGCCGCTCGGCCAAATCGGCAAATCCCTCCGCCGGCAAGCGCGTTTGCGCCGCCGCCGGCGCAGCCATGAAGAGAAGCAGCAGAAACGAGAGCAGCGCGCGCATGAGACTCGCTACCGTAGCGAAGCCCCGCGCCCGCGCAATCGGCCCAGGCAGGCATTCGTCGCGAACCCTGCCCCATCGGCCGCGTCTAGCGCGCCTGACGCCGCTGCATGTAGCGGAAGAAGTCGCTGTCCGGCGGCACCACGATCGGCGTGCCGGCCACGAGTGCTTCCTCATAAGCACGCATCGAGCGATAGAACGCCGCGAACTCCGGATCGCGCCCATAGGCGCGGGCGAAGATGCGCGCGCGCTCGCCGTCGCCGATACCGCGCGTGCGTTCGGATTCCTCGCGCGCCGTGGCCTCGATGACGGTGGCTTCGCGATCGGCCTCCGCGCGTATGCGCTGGGCGTCAGCGGCGCCTTCGGCGCGGATGCGCGCGGCCACCTGCTCGCGCTCCGTGCGCATACGTTGATAAACCTGCACCTGCGTCGCCTCCGGCAGATCCGCCCGGCGAATACGCACATCCACCACCGATACGCCAAGCTCGCTGGCGGCCGCGGTGTTCAAGTCGGTCTCGATCGCCTGCATCAGCTCGGCGCGGCGCCCAGAGATGATGTCGTTCGAGGTGGCGGCGCCCAGCACGCGGCGCATGGCGGATTCCGTGAAGCCCGTTAGCCGCACTTGGCCGCCCTGGATGCTCTGAGCACTCTGGTAGAATAGAAGCGAATCCGTGATGCGCCAGCGCACGAAGGCGTCAACCAGCAGGCGTTCCTGATCCGCCGCCACAATCGGCGGCACTTGGATCGTGAGGCCAAGATTGCGCTTGGGATAGAGGATAACCGTATCGATGAACGGCAACTTGAGCCTAACCCCCGGCTCCTCAGCGCCGATAGGGTTCACCCTGCCGACAAACTCGCCGAAGCGCAGCACGATCGCCTGCTGATCCTCGCGCACGACATAAACAGTGTTGAACAATACGATCAGCGCGCCGAGCGCGCCGATGACGCTGGGAAGAAACCATTTTTGCATTAGCGTCCTCCCTGCGGCGTCGGCGTGGCGGAAGGGGCTGGGCGTGCGGCTGGGGCCTGCGCGCCCCCGCGGTCGCGCCGCAGCATGCCGTCAAGCGGAAGATAAGGCACTGCGCCGCCGCGTTGATCCAGGATCACAGTGTCTGCATCGCGGTAAACGCGCTCCATCGTCTCGGTATAGAGCCGATCGCGGGTCACGCGTGGATTGGCGCGATATTGCGCGTAGATGGAATTGAAGCGCTCGGCCTCGCCGCTGGCTTCGCGCACAACACGTTCGCGATAGGCTTCCGCCTGCTGCACCATCGCCGCCGCGGCGCCGCGCGCGGCGGGCACGACTTCGTTGCGGTGGCGCATGGCCACGTTGCGCGCCTCTTCGGCGTTCTGCCCGGCGCGGACGACATCATCGAACGCATCGATGACCGCTGGCGGCGCCGCGGCGGCGAGCAATTGCACCTGCACGATCCGCACGCCGGATTCATAGCCCGCCAGCACCTGCTGCATCAACTCAAGCACCGATTGCTCCACCTGCGCGCGCTCGCGCGTGATGATGGCTTCCAACTGGCGGCGACCAATGACTTCGCGCATCGAGCTTTCCGCCACCGCGCGCACCGCAGCAACAGGATCATCCACGTTGAATACAAAGGCACGGGTATCGTTGATCACGTAATAGACGCGGAAATGCACCTGCACGATATTCCGATCGCCGGTGATCATCAGGCTTTCATCCGGGCGATCCACGCATTCTTCCCCGCGCGTGGCGCAGCCGATTTCGTGCGACCGCTGTTCGGTGACGTTGACGGTGGTGCGCGCCTCGAAGGGCGGCGGGAAATGCATGTGAAGGCCAGCCGTGGCCGTACGATCATAGGCGCCGAAGCGGGTGATGACGGCGTTTTCGCCTTCATCGACCATATAAACGCCGGAGAGAATCCAGCCGACAACCAGCACCAACCCGATGATGCGCCAGTTGAGGCCGCCCGGCCCCCGCCCTGTGCGCGTTCCCCCGCCGCCATCGCCGCCGCCCATGCGAATGGACTCGCGAAATCTGCGCAGCATGTCTTCGAGGTCCGGCCCTTGGCCGCCCGGGGCTGGCCCGCGCGGTGGCTGGCCCCAAGGACGGCGCGGCCCGCCGCCCCATGGCCCCTGGCCTTGTGGGCCTCCGCCCGATTGGTCATTCCAAGGCATCTGCTCTGGCATCCCCGCCGTTCTGGTGGTTGCGCGCGCCTTCTGGCGGCCATGACGGAAGCTTGTGTCGCCCCCATGCGCGCCGATATGTGGCCCATGTGCTAAAGGATCAAGCATGAACAACCAGTTGGCGCTCATCCGAGAAGCGCTCGAAACGCGGCTTAATGCGATTAACGACCCTCTCACCGGCAAGGGATTGTTCACGTCTGGGCGGATTTCGGGGCTGGAAACGCGCGCGGACGGCAAGGTTTCGTTCACGCTCGAAGCGCCCGCGGAACACGTGGAGCGATATGTCGCGCTGCGCGACCGCGCGGAAGCGGAAGCGCGTTCTGTCAAGGGCGTGAGCGCCGTAACCGCCGTTTTAACCGCGCACGAGGGCAAGCAAGAGAAAACCGGGGGCATCAGCCGCGTGCGTCATGTGATCGCCGTGGCCAGCGCCAAGGGCGGCGTGGGCAAATCCACCGTGGCCGTGAATCTCGCCTGCGCATTCGCTTCTTTGGGGATGAGCACGGGCCTTCTGGACCTCGACGTCTATGGCCCCTCGGCGCCGACACTGCTTGGCGTTGCCGGACGCAAGCCGAAAATGAACCCCAATAAAACGCTGACGCCGCTGCCCGCCCATGGCCTGGCCACCATGAGCGTCGGCTACTTGGTTGACGCCAGCCAGCCGATGGTCTGGCGCGGGGCCATGGCGACGAGCGCGGTGCGCCAGATGCTCGATGACGTCGCCTGGGGGGACCTTGACGTGCTGGTGCTCGATCTCCCGCCCGGCACGGGCGATGTGCAGCTCACGTTGGTGCAACGCACGCCGCTGGCCGGCGCCGTGATCGTCTCCACGCCACAGGAAATGGCGCTGGCGGATGTGCGCCGCGGCATCGCCATGTTCGAGAAGACGCATGCGCCGATCCTGGGCGTGATCGAGAACATGGCCTATTTCGAAACCCCGGATGGCGCGCGCACGCACATTTTCGGCGAAGGCGGCGCACGCCGCACGGCCGAAGCCGCCGGCGTTCCGTTCCTGGGCGAAATCCCGATCGACGTGGATCTGCGCAAAGCCAGCGACGCCGGCGCGCCGCTGGTTTCGGCGCTGCCGGATCACGCTGTCTCCCAATGCTTCCGCAACATGGCGCAAACCGCACTCGCCAATGTCGCGCGCATGAGCAAGCCCGCGCCGCGAATTAGCGTCACATGAGCTTATTCGAACGCGAACATTCCAGCTGATCACGAGGGTCGCCTGGCGGCGCTAGGCCGCTTCGAACGCCACAGGCAAGCTCTTCAAGCCGCTCACGAAGAAGCTCTCCACGTAGCGCGCCTCGCCCGCCAGCTGCACGCTGCGCACGCGCGGGAGCAATTCTTCAAACAGAATCCGCATCTCCATACGCGCCAGATGCTGGCCCAGGCATACGTGCGCGCCACTGCCGAACGCAAGCTGCCGGTTCGGCGTGCGGTCGATGTCGAACGCGTCCGGATTTTCGAACACTTCTTCGTCTCGATTGCCGGAGGCGTAGCACAGCATCAGCCAATCGCCCGCCCTGATGGTGCGTCCGCGAAGCTCGGCATCAGCGCTGGCCGAGCGCATAAAGGTCTTCACCGGCGTCGCCCAGCGGATCGCCTCTTCCACCAAAGCCGGCACGAGCGAGAGATCGCCGCGCACGCGCTCCAGCAGCCCAGGCTGCGTCGCCAGCGCCCACATCGCCGCAGCGGTTGAGGAAGACGTCGTGTCGTGCCCTGCCGTGGCGATGATGGTGTAATATCCTGTCCGCTCAAATGGCGGCAGCGGCTGGCCGTCAATCTCTGCGTTGGAAAGCAACGTCGCCAGATCGTCCTTAGGATGAGCGCGGCGCTCGGCCGTGAGCTTTTCGAAATAGTCGGTAAAGTCCTGCAGCACCGCCATAACGAGACCGAAAAATTGTTCGTTGCTGAGTGCGGCCTTGAACCGTTCCGTTTCGGGATCGCTGGCGCCGAACAATTCTTGCGTCAGTCGCAGCATGCGCGGGAAATCCTCTTCAGGCACGCCCAGCACATTCATCACCACACGCAGCGGATAGTTGAGCGCCACATCCTTCACGAAATCGCACCGCCCGCCGGTGGCGATGAACTCCTGCGCGGCGCGCCGCGCAAGCACGCGCACCTCATCTTCGCGCTTCTTGATGTTGGCGGGCATGAACCACGCTTGCGTCAGTAGGCGGTATTTCATGTGATCGGGCTCGTCCATCTGCACCAGAGAACGCACCAGATGCGGCGAGCCGGTAAGCGCCCGGGCGCGATCTTCGCTTTCAATGTTCGTTAGCGTCGTCGGACGCACGGCGCTGGGGAAGAGCGCATTGTCGCGGCTGATCTGCAGGATGTCGGCGTGTTTTGTCACCACCCAGAATGGGCTGAACCCTTCTGGCGCGGCCACGCCCAGCGGATTGTAGGCGCGCATCCAGCGATAGGCGTCAAGCACGGCCTCGCCAGCATAAGCTTGCGGACTCACCAGCGTTCGGGCGATGTCGACCGGCAAATTCAGCGTTTTCTCGCTCACGAACCTTCGCTCCTTTGCGCACCCGCTGGACGTCCGCCAAGGCGCGCGCCTAGTGTTGTAGCGGGGAGGCTAGCACATGCGAACCACGCGTCGATCCGTTCTCGCGGCTGCCGCTGCGGCGCCGCTGGCCGCATGCGCACGCCCGAGCGGCGGCCCCGATGTCATCGTCGTCGGCGCCGGCGTATTTGGCGCATGGACAGCTGAGCATTTACGCCGCGCCGGCAAGCGCGTGCTGCTGGTCGACCAGATGGGGCCAGCCAATGCGCGCGCCTCTTCCGGCGGCGAAAGCCGTATGACGCGCTCCGCCTACGGGCGGGACGCGATCTACACGCGGATGGCGCTGGCCTCATTGGAGGAGTGGCGGCGCCTCTCGCAGCGGGCCACACTCCCGCTGTTTCACAATGCAGGCGTGCTCTTTTTCTTCGCGGAAATGGTCGATTACGCGCGCGATTCCATCGCTGTCCACCGAGAACTCAACCTGCCGCTCGAGCAACTCGATCATGACGCCATGGCCCAACGCTGGCCGCAGATCGATTTCACCGGCGTTACCTTGGGCCTGTTCGAGCCAGAGTTCGGCGCGCTGATGGCGCGCCGCGGCGTGGAGGAAACGGTGGCGCGTTTTGTAGCGCAAGGGGGCGAATACCGCCTCGCACACGCCACGCCCGGCCCAGATGGGCATCACGTGTTGCTGGATGGCGAAGCGGCGCGGGCGGAGGCGATCGTCTATGCGTGCGGGCCGTGGCTGCCTAAAGTCTTTCCCGAATTGCTCGGCCAACGCATTTTCGTGACGCGCCAGGAGGTGGCCTTCATCGCCCCGCCAGACGGCGATGAGCGCTTTGAACCGGCCGCCCTGCCCGGTTGGGCCGATTTCAACGGCGGCGATCTTTATTACGGCTTCCCCAATCTGGAAGGCCGCGGATTCAAAATCGCGCGCGATACGCATGGACCGGATTTCGATCCAGATACCGGAGACCGGCGTATGAGCGAAGACGGCGCGGCTCTGCTGCGCGCTTTCGCCGATCGCCGTTTTCCGGCGCTGGCCGGGCGGCCCTTCACAGAATTCCGCGTGTGCCAATACGAGAACAGCTCCAACGGCGATTTTCTGATCGACCGCCACCCCGATCTTGAGGGCGCGTTTCTGCTGGGCGGCGGATCAGGACACGGCTTCAAGCACGGCCCTGAGGTCGGGCGGATGATGGCCGATCTCGTGCTCGGCCGGGCGACTGAGCCGGACGAGCGCTTCTCACTCGCCACCAAAGCAACGGTTCACGCACGCACAGTGCTGTAAGGTGGCGCCAGGACTAATTGTCGTACATCCACCACCAAGGCATTGCCGTCTCGCCGATGATGAAGCGTGCGAGATCCTCATAGATCAGCTCGGCGCGTACGCTGTTGCCGAGGAAAACCACGCAGCGCCGACATTGCTCCTGGCAAATCGCAATATTGCCTGTCCAATCATTGTGCCCCCCGCGAAACCAAGTAAGTCCCGCGCGCGGATCGTTGAAGGTCATCAAGCCCGGCGCCGCCGAGAGAGCGATTTCGCCGGCGCGCGGATCAGTCTGCGACGAGAGCGTTGGAAACTGCCGCGCGTTGGACACGGCGAATTGCCCCCGCACGAATTCCGCTCGCGATTGCGCCGAAAGCCCCTCGCCGCTGAGAATGCCAGCCCACAGCCGCGCTTGATCCTCGATCGTTGTATCCATCGAGCCGGCGGCGGCGACGTTCGAGCGTTCGTCATGCGGCTCAAACGAACCATCCATGGCGTAGCCATCGGCCAGATTTGGCCGGAAATCAGCCCGCCACTGCATTGAGGTGCGCGTCATGGCGAAGCGATCAAATACGCGCCGCTGCATCTCCGCGCCGACGTCAAGGCCAAGCCCTTCCTCCAACACGGTCTGAAGCACCCAGATGCCTTCGTTAGAATAGGCGTAACGCTCGCCCGGCGTGAAATGAAAGGAAAGCCGGTGATCCGCCTCTAGAACGCGCATATTGGCGAAGCCGCTGCGGTGCGTCAGCAGGATGCGCGGCGTGATGAGCCGCCAGCGTTCGTCACCTTCTAGATCGGCGTAATCTTCAAATGCAGGCAACGGGCGGGGCAAATAATCGGCGATCGACCGATCCAGATCGAGGCGGCCTTCATCCACCAGCTGCATTACCATGTAAGCGAACGCCACTTTCGTGAGCGAGGCGCCATACATGATGGTATCGCGCTGCAACGGGCGTTGTTCCGCCAGATTGGCGTAGCCGTACGCATTGACGTGAACAACGCGCCCATCATCACCGCCACCGCCATGCCCACAACGCGCTCGTCGGCCATCAGGCGTTGCGCTTCGGCATCAATGGCCGCGCCGCTCGGCAAACGCGGCGCGGGCGCCGTTGCGCATGCTGAAAGCATCACAGCAATCACCCAAATAGCGATAGAGCGCATGATCCCCTCGCGCTAGGATTTGAATTGCTCAACCCAGGCTCTGAACGCCTCCAGATATCTGCCAAGATATTCGCCGGTCTTGGCGTCGATCAACGCACCAGCCGCGTCGAACTTCTCGTGCGCCCGGAACACCAGGATTTCCGGCTGCGGCATGCAGAACGAATTGGTGAACTCGAACGCCTGGCGCAATTGGCTTTGGCCGCGCGCGGTTCCTGTCTGCCCGGGCGAGGCGCCGATAATGCCTACCGGCTTGCCGGCCAACGGCGCGCCACCCGCAGGCCGCGAAGCCCAATCCACGGCGTTCTTCATCACGCCGGGGACGCCATGATTGTATTCCGGCGTTACAAACAACACCCCATCGGCGGCGGCGATCGCCTGTTTGAACGCGACTACGCCGGGCGGATCGCCCTGTGCTTCCACATCGCCATTATAGAGCGGCACATCGTCTAGCCCGTGAATGCCGATCGTCATGCCCGCAGGCGCGACCTGCTGCGCGGCGCGCGCCAGGGCGCGATTGTAAGAGCCCTGCCGCAAGCTGCCTGGGACGGCGAGAATTTTTAGCGTGCTCATGGCCTATTCCAGTCTCAGCACGCGGATGGTGTTGGTCTTTCCGGCACGGCCGAATGGAATACCTGCGATCACCGCGATGCGATCGCCCACTTCCGCCACGCCCAGCTGGCGCACCGCAGCATCGGCCTTTTCCACCATCTCTTCGACGTTATGGACATCCTCCGTCACCATCGAACGCACCCCCCACACCAGCGACAGCCGCCGCGCCGTTTCCACGAAGGGCGTCAGCCCGATCACGCCGCAGCGCGGACGTTCACGCGCCACACGGATCGCGCTCGAACCGGTCGCGGTATAAGCCACCAGCGCCGCGCAACCGATGACATCGGCGATATGGCGCGCAGAAAGCGCGATGGCGTCGGCTGTAGTCGCTTGCGGGGGCGTCATGTCACGCGGCAACGCTGCCCAGTAATCCTCGTCCTCCTCCACGGCGCGGATGATGCGATCCATGATCGCAACGGCACTTTGCGGATGGCGCCCAACCGCGCTCTCTGCGCTCAGCATTACAGCGTCGGCGCCTTGATAAACCGCCGTCGCCACGTCGGAGGCTTCCGCGCGTGTGGGAGTGGCGGCCTCAACCATACTTTCCAGCATGTGCGTAGCGACGATCACCGGCTTCCCCGCCGAACGCGCCGCGCGAATAATGCGCCTCTGCGCGATCGGCACCTGCTCGGGCGGCAGTTCCACGCCAAGGTCGCCGCGGGCAACCATCACCGCGTCGGAGAGGTCGACAATTTCATCGATCTGAGTGAGCGCAGAAGGCTTCTCGATCTTGGAGATGATTCCGGCGCGGCCGTTGATCAGCGCCCGCGCCTCACGCACGTCTTCGGGATGCTGCACGAACGACAAGGCGATGAAATCCACACCGAGATCGAGCGCGTAGGCGAGATCAACGCGGTCCTTCTCGGTCAGCGCTGAAATCGGTATCCGGCGGGTGGGTACGTTGACGCCCTTCTGGTTCTTCAGCACGCCGCCATGATCCACGCGCGCTTTCAGCTGCGTGCGCCCGCGCTCGATAACGGTGATCTGCAATTTGCCATCGTCGAGCTTGAGAACATCGCCCTCCTCCAGAGCGTTCACCAGTTCGGGGTGCGGCAGGCGGATCAGCTTATCTTCGCCCGGCTCGCTCGAGGCCTCCAGCGTCACCACATCGTTGAAACGCAGCTTGATCTCGCCTTGCTCAAACAAGCCAACGCGGATCTTCGGCCCCTGCAGATCGGCGAACACGCCGACAGCTGCGCCCGCTTGCGCTTCAGCAGCGCGAATAGCGGC
>JAEUMU010000149.1 GCA_016791325.1 Hyphomonadaceae bacterium | reverse complement strand
GTGTACGCAAAGCGCCCCGGCGGCCAAGCGCAGCATTCCGCGCTGCTGGAGCTGAGCGGCGGGCGGTTTGAAAAACTCAATGCGTGGATGCGCGCGCGGCTGCATGAGGATCTGCGGGTGGAGCGGCTGGCCCGCCAGGCGGCGATGAGCCCGCGCAATTTCGCCCGCGCCTATGCGGCTGAGACCGGAACGACGCCCGCCAAGGCTGTGGAGCGATTGCGTGCGGAGGCTGCGCGCGCAAGCATCGAACGCGGCGGTGCGCTCAAGGACATCGCGCGCGCCACCGGCTTTGGCGATCCCGAACGGATGCGGCGGGCGTTTATCCGCCTCTACGGCGCCCCGCCCGCCGCGCTGCGGCGCACCCGGCGCCCGCGCGCTTGACGGAATCCGCGTTCCAGCGGACCACTCAATGTCATGGCCGCACCACGTCAAAAATGCATTTTCATTACCGGGGCGGGCTCCGGCATCGGACGGGCGACGGCGCAATTGTTCGCCGAGCGCGGATGGTTTGTCGGCCTGTTCGACGTCAATCAGGCGGGCCTCGATGAAACTTCGGCCATGCTCCCGGAAGGCCAGCGCATCTCGATGGCGTTCGATGTGCGCGACCGCGCCGGCTGGGCGCGCGCGGTGGACTCGTTCGGCCAGGCCACGGGGCGGCGCATGGATGTGCTGTTCAACAATGCAGGCTTGGCGCGCGGCGGCTGGTTCGAGGATGTCACGCCGGATGACACCGATCTGGTGATAGATGTGAACCTGAAAGGCGTGATCAACGGCGTTTATGCGGCGCTGCCGCTGCTGCGCGAAACGCCGGGCGCACGCATCATCAACACGGCTTCGGTGGCGGGGCTTGTGGGTCTGCCGCGCGCGGCCGCCTACACGGCCACCAAGTTCGCCGTGCGCGGGCTGACCGAAGCGCTCGACATCGAGTTTTCGCGCTACGGCATACGAGTCGCCAGCCTGATGCCGTGGTTCATAGAAACGCCGTTGCTGGATGGGGTGCCGGCGGAATCGAACCAGGCGATGCGCCAATCGCTGCAGACGAACAAAGTGCCGATCTATCCGGTGCGCGACGTGGCCGAGCGCGCCTGGGCCGCTGCCCATGGCGACAAGCTATTCTACATGGTGGGCAAGGCGGCCGAGCGGGCGCGGTTCTTTGAGCGCTTCATGCCCGACGCGATGCGCAACCAAATGCGCAGATCCATCAAGGACGATTAGTTCAGAGGGCGCGGCGCTAGCCGCGCGAAGCTCACGTGGCCACTTCTTCGCCGGTGGCGGCGGCCGGCGCGGTTTGGATAGGCGCATCGTGAGCGGCGGCCGGCGCGGGCGCAGCAGCCGGCAGCGCGGCGGCGCCAGCATCAAGCGCCTCGTCGGCTTCCGGGATCAGATCGCCAGCGGCCGCGCGCGGCCCGCGCGAGGCCAAGCGGCGCGCCAACGCTTCCCGGTAGGTGGCGCGCTCTGCGCCGGCTGGGAAGCGATAGAACACGTGGCTGCCGATCGAGGTGGTGCGCACCAGGCCGGAATTCCAAACCGGGTTCACGGCGTGGGTGTGATAGTGGGTGGCGTTGCCGGTGAGCGGGCGGTGATAGCCCAGCATGACGGCGGTGGCGACGCGCTGGGCGCGATCCCAGGCGCGGCCGCGCGGACGATGGTTGATCGACCCGTCGCAGGTGAAGGTGAACTGGCAGCCGGTGGAGCGGTGCGAGCCCTGATAGACCACGCCGCAAATCGTGTTGGGGTAGGCCGGCGAACGCACGCGGTTCATCACCACCTCGGCGACGGCCACCTGCCCGGCCTGGGTTTCGCCACGCGCTTCGTAATAGATCGCTTGGCTCAAGCAGTTCAGCTGACGCGCGTCGATCTGCTGTTCGGGCGCGGCGGGAACGGTGGTTTCCGGCGCACGGCTGGGGCCGCGCAACACCGCCTGCAGCATCATGGCGCGGGCGTCGGGGTTCTCAAACAAGGTGGCGGTGCCGCGGGCGCGCAGACCATCCTGAGCGCGGAAGGCGGCGAGTTCGACGCGCGCGTTCGGTTCGGCCGCTTGGCTGAGCTGCTGTTGCAGCTCGGCCTGGAAGGCGGTCGAGCGTGCGGCCCACTCAGCGCCTTCGCGCTGGGCGGCGGCGCGATCGGCGATCACCGGCATGGCGACCGCAGCGGCCGCCAAACACATGATCGTCGCCGCGCCCTGGCGCACGGCCAGTGGGTTCCGTTCGATCTCGACCATCAGCTGGGTCCGTATCGTGCCCGCAAAGGTAGTCAGTCGACGCCAGAACAACGACAAAAGCATTAACCCCCGCTTAAAGGCGTCCAGAATTGGGACAGTTGTCCGCCAAGAAAGCCGCAGACGCCCAGCAAATAGAGCCCCGCGAATATCAGGCCGCAGGGCTGTGGCGGGATACATGAGGCCCGCCGGGGGCGCGATTGACTTTTTGTTCATAGTCTCGATTCTCGCCGCCTGCCCGGTTTTCACTGGCGGCGTGCGCCCTGAAGGCCACGCCGAGTCTGCCGGATCGCTCCGAACTCTTGCCAGGATCGTGCCGCTTCGCGCGTGAGGCGAACCGCCCACGGCGGGACAATCGCCACCTTCCGCTGCGGAAAGGCTGGCGAATTCCGGGTCAAGCGGCTGGCTTTCCGCCATCTCACGCCCTGCTCGCAGCTGGCTCCGTTCGCCGTTCCAGCCGCGCCCAGCCCGGCGCGGCCCAGGATCGGGCGCGCCGTTTACGAACGGACAAGCGGTAAAATCACACGCAGCCGGGCAGGTTCCGGCGGCGCATCAATTGCCTGCATTATTTTTTGGAAAGGGCGGCCTGAGCGGCGGCCAAACGGGCGATCGGCACCCGGTAGGGCGAGCAGGACACGTAATCGAGGCCAGCGCGCTCGAAGAAGAACACCGAGGCGGGATCGCCGCCGTGCTCGCCGCAGATGCCGAGCTTCAGCGCGGGGCGGGCGCGGCGGCCACGTTCGGAGGCCAGCCGAACCAGTTCACCCACGCCCTCCTCATCGATGGACACGAACGGATCGCGCTCTAGCATCGCCTTCTCGACGTAGGCGCCGAGAAATTTGCCCGCATCATCGCGCGAGAGGCCCATCGCGGTTTGGGTGAGATCGTTGGTGCCGAAGGAGAAGAACTCGGCCGCTTCGGCGATTTCTCCGGCTTTCAGCGCAGCGCGCGGCAATTCGATCATGGTGCCGACGAGATAATCGACTGCGCGCCCGCGCTTGGCGAACACCTCCTGCGCCACCGTATCAACGCGCGCCTTCAGCGTTTCAAATTCCTTCTTGGCGATCACGAACGGGATCATGATTTCCGGCGTGGGCGCGGCGCCTTGCTCGGCCACGTCGCACGCCGCTTCAAACACGGCGCGGGCCTGCATGTCGTAGATTTCGGGATAGACGATCGCCAGGCGGCAGCCGCGGAAGCCCAGCATCGGATTGCTTTCCGCCAATTCCTTGGCGCGCGCGAGCAGCGCTTTGGCATCAAGGCCGGTGGCTTTCGCCACATCGGCGCATTCTTCTTCGGTGTGCGGCAAGAATTCGTGCAGCGGCGGATCGAGAAAGCGGATGGTGACGGGGCGCGCGCCCATCGCCTTGAAGATCTGCACGAAATCCTTGCGCTGGTGCGGAAAGAGCTTTTCCAGCGCGGCCACGCGCGCGGCGGACTTTTCAGCCAGGATCATCTCGCGCACAGCGGCGATGCGCTCGGCGTCGAAGAACATATGTTCGGTGCGGCAGAGGCCGATGCCTTCGGCGCCGAACTTCACCGCGGTTTCAGCATCGAGCGGCGTTTCGGCGTTGGCGCGCACTTTCATGCGCCGCGCCTTATCGGCCCAGCCCATCAGCGTGCCGAAATCGCCGGTGAGTTCGGGCTGCACCATTTGCGCAGCGCCGTAGATCACCT
>JAEUMU010000066.1 GCA_016791325.1 Hyphomonadaceae bacterium | reverse complement strand
TGTTTGGTGTTTTTGCGCGCGGAGATCGCCGGCGGCGCCCGCTTGTGAAAGTGCACATGCGCGATGTGCAGGCGCTGCGCGCGGAAGGCGTGATCACCGCCTTGGATAGCGCCGCCCAAACGTATGCGTTGAGCGCAGCGGGCCGCCGGCGTGTTCGCCGCGACAGGGACGCATCGCCCCACGCCTATCTCGCACAGCACGCAGCGCTTGCGGATGTAGAGACTATTGATCCCGATGGGTGCGTGCGCGTGGTGCGGGCGGTTGACGATGAGGCGCCGCTGAAGCGCTTGACACATTTGCGCGGCTCACGCGGCGCGCCCTGGTTCAGCGCTGCGGAACTGGCCGCAGCCGCGCGCGTAAGGGCGGATTGGGAAGCGGCGCAAATTGGCGCGCTGCGCGGTTCCGATTGGAGCGCGCCCCGCGCGGATCTGCCTCACGCGGGCCGGCGGGGGCGCTTGAAGCTGGGATAGCCGCGCGCTGCGATGCGCGCAGGCGTGTGGCCGATGCCCTGGATAGCCTTGCCCCAGCGCTTCGGCGTGTGGTGGAGCGGGCGTGTCTTTCTGAGGAAGGGCTTGAGGAGATGGAGCGGGGCGAGGCATGGCCCGCGCGTTCGGCCAAGGTGGCGCTGAAGATGGCGCTGTCTCAACTGGCGCGGGCGATGTGAGCCTTAGCCGCTTTGCGCGGCGCGCGCCTCGGCCTGGATTCGGTTCATCATCGCGAACAACCCGTTCGAGCGCTGCGCCGTGAGCGCCTCCTTTAGGCCGAGTTGCTCGAACACCGCGCGCGGATCGACGCTGAGAATCTCTTCGGCGGTGCGGCCGGAGAAGATGCGCAGCAGCATAGCAACCTCACCGCGCACGATGTGAGCATCGGAATCGCCGCGGAAATGGAGCTTGCCGTCGCGCTGCTCGCTCACGAGCCAAACACGGCTGACGCAGCCGCGCACACGCGTTTCTTCAGTGCGCTCGGACTCAGCCAGGGGAGCCAGCGTGCGCGCGAGATCGAGCACATAAGCTATGCGCTCCTCCCAATCGGGGAGGAGCGCAAACTCTTCGCTCAATTCCTGGATCGCCTGATCGATGCCGCCCATGGCGCAGACATGCGCCCTGGGCGACGGCGCCGCAAGCGGTTAGTCGCGCCGGGCGACTGGCGTCATCGATGTTGTGTCAGGCTGGCCGACATTGCCGATGCACTGGCCGATGTCGCGCAAGGCATGTTCCTGCATGCAGAACGTGTTCTCGTAGCGGAAGCGGGCCGCGGACATGCACTGATAAAGCTGCAGCTGCGCCATCTCGATGCAATCACGCGAGCGCGGATCGGAGATCAGCCGCGATACCGCGCTTTGGTTGGAGTCAACGGCGTCCAGCGCCTGCAGCGCCGCTACTGCGGCCATGCGATCGAGCGCTTCGCCGCGCGTGGGATTGACGCGCATGGCCGGGCTGGAGGCGGACACCTGAACCACCTCGCCAGCGCCGCTGAGCGCATCCCAGAAGCGACGGCCGCCGAAGGAGGTGGGGTCGTTGGTAGGCGAAAGAGAAAGCGGCGTCACGCGCAGACGCGGGCTGACGCTGGTGGGAACCGCATCGGCGGGCGCGCCGGCGGCCCCGAGAGAGCGCACCCGCTGCACGCGCTGGGCTTGCTGAGGCGCGACGGCGTTGGCCCAACGCTGGCGCTGCAGAGAGTAAGCCAATTCCTGGTAGCGATCGGCCACGCTGATGATGCGCGAGGAATCAGCCTGCGCTGAATCGAGCAGCATGCGCGTGACTTCCTGCCCGCCGCGCAAACCGCGCGCGTAGCTGGGGTCCACGGTGACCGCCCAGATCACCGCGTCGCGGCCGTAATAGGCGGCGGCATCGCGCACCCCTTGGACGAACGCCGGCGATTGGGCGGCGGTCATCGAGCCGTAGGCGACCCAACCACGCGTAAGGCCGTCGCGATTGTGGCGGCTGACGCGCTCGATCACGGATTCCAGTTCGGGCGCGGTGGAGACCCGCGCGGCGCGCAGTTCCGAGACGTCCGACTGATAAGCGGCGTATGCGCTGACGGCGGCGCGCAGATCGCCGCCCTCGTTGGACGAAGATTGAGGGCTGGCGTCCTGGGCGCTGGCTGCGCCGAGGAGGGCGACGGCCGCGGTAGTGGTCCAAACCGCAAGGCTCCGCATCGGCTCTGCTCCTGATCTAACCTAGTTAAGAGAGTTCGCTTCCTGCCGCGACTCAGTGCGGGCAGCATCTTCCCCTTCGCGTTAAGAAGTCTTTTACTCGCGGGCCGCCTTTCGGTGTCAACACAACAGGTAGTAACCCCAGCTGCAAAAGCAGCGCCAAAAGCAGTTCGGCGCATGGTCTGGACCGGATGGGCCTGGCTGGGCGTTTCGGGCGGGCTGGCGCTGGTGGCGTGGGCGAATGGGGCTGATGTGTCCCGTCTTGGCGCAGCGGCGGCGCTGGCCATCGCGCCTGCCTTCGCTGGGTTCATTTTGCTCCCGTTTTTGGGCCGTAAGTTCGCTGACGCCGCGCTGATCGCGGTGTGGACGATCACCGCTGCGGGGCTGATCGCGGGCGCAGGGGGCGTTGCGTCGCCGCTTGCCGTCATGTTGGCGATCGGGCCGGCGCTGGCGTTGGCGTTGCGCCGGCCGTGGGCGCCAGAGGCGGGAGCGGGGGCGGTGCTCGCTTACGCAGCGGCGGCGCTGCTGGCGCGGTTCGAGCCCGCCGACGCCGCCGCGCGCCTTGGCCCCTATCCGGAGACGCTGAGCGTTGCGGCGCTCGCGTTCGCGGCGGCGATGATGGCGCTGGGCGCGCCGACCAAGCGCGGCGGGGGAGCGCTAATGAGCCAGCGCGTGGCGGAAGTCTCGCACGAGCTGCGCACGCCGCTGACGCACATCCTGGGCTTCTCGGAGATGATCGAGCGCCAGATCTTCGGGCCGCTGGAGACGCGCTACGTGGAGTACGCGGGGCTAATCCGCAAAAGTGGCGGGCATCTGCTCGGCCTTGTGAACGATCTGCTTGATCTCTCCCGCATCGAGGCGGGGCGCTATGACATCGCGCGCGCTGAGTTCGATGTGGCGGGCGTGATCGAAGATGTGGTGAGGCTCTCCGCTGACGCCGCGGCGAAGAAGCAGATCGCGATTGGCATTGTGACGCCGGATCGCCCGCTTATGGTGCGCGCCGATGATCGAGCGTTGCGGCGTATTCTAATCAACACCGTTGGCAATGCGATCAAGTTTACGCCCGAAGGCGGCAAGGTGATCGTGCAGGCACAGGCGCGCGAGGGCGCGCTTGATCTCGACACGATTGATAACGGGCCGGGCATCCCCGAGGCGGAGCGCGAGGTGCTGGGCGAAGCGTTTGAGCGCGGCTCAGGCGGGGCGCGCGCGGAAGGGACGGGCCTTGGCCTTTCGTTGGTGCGCGCGCTCGCCGGCCTTCATGGCGGAACGCTGAGCTTTCACGATGCGCCCGGCGGCGGGGCGCTGGTGCGGGTTCGCTTGCCTGTGCTGGCTTAATCGGCGCGCAGAGTGAGGAAGGCGCGCGCGGCCGCGACGTCGCCGACCTCGACGTAAAGCGTGCGCGGCGCGGGACCTGCCATGCGCAGCACCACCGATTCACGCGGATCGAGCTGCAGCAGCGCGCTGAAGGCTTCGTTCGGGAATATGTACACCGTTTGCACCCGCCCCATCAGGCGCTCAACGCGGCGCGTTGCAGGAAAACTGCGCGCGGGCGCGCCCAGCGCGGGTGCGCCGGCTTCGAGGCCGTAGGCCATGCGCGCGGTGAGATCGAGTGAGGCGGCGCTGGCGCGTGCGCTATCGCGCAGCGAGATTTGCACGCCGCCCGCGTGTTCGCCTGGCACAATGAGCGCAAGCTGCTGCGGGCCGCTGAACTCGCGCACGCCGAAGACGGCGGCGAGGGGCGCATCGATCGTTTGGCTGAGGCGCCAGCCATTGGCGCCGACCGTGCGCCGCGCGGTCCAGCTGCGGCGGAGGCCGGGAAAATCCATAACGCTGGCGGTGGCCCAATCGGCGTAGGCGCCGCGCGCTTCGGCGGCGGCGGCGCGGGTGCGCGCATCGTCGCAGCTGCGTTCGCGGGCGGCGGCGCGCACGGCGGATTCCAGATCGTTCATCCGCGTCAGCGTCCAGCCCGCGCGCAAAAGCGCGCCGCGGGCCTGCGCGGCGCCGGCTTGCAGCGCCGTGCGCGGGCCGGCTTCGAGCAGATGGCAGCGGCCGTCGATCTCCAGCAGCGCCTGACGCTCGACGAAGGCGGTGTGCGCATTCGGCGGATCGGCGCTGGCTATGGGGGCAAGCCCGAAGCTCAGCAGAAAAACTAGGAAAATGCGGCGCATGCAGGCTGGAAAGGTTAAAGGGAAGGTCTTGCTTTCCCGTGAATGGCGGCGCGCATGGCGGAACTGAAAACTGACTTTTGGGTGAGCGCGTTGATCCGGCGGGCGCAGATTGGCGGCGCTTTTGCGGCCGTGGCGCGCAAGGGCGATACGGACGCCGGGGCCGTGCTGGTGAAGGTGGCCAGTTTGGACGGACGGGCGCGGCTCTATGCGCCGGCGCGCGCCGGGGAGGGAGAGCGCGTGTGGCTCGACCTTTCGGCTGGGAGCCTGGGCGACGAAGAGGCTGCCGTGGACGCCTACGCCCGTAAGCGCGCCGATGTCGATCCGGACCTCTGGGTGGTGGAGATCGAGGACCGCCAGGGGCGGCATTTTTTGGAAGAGCGGATCGACAAGGGCTGAGCGCGCCTTGCGCGGGGGCGGGGGGCGCCGTAAACGCGCCCGTCCCCATGTCCGCCGATCCAGCCTCCGAAGCCGCGCGCCGGCGCACGTTTGCAATCATCTCGCACCCCGATGCGGGCAAGACCACGCTGACGGAAGCGTTGCTGCTGGCCGGGGGTGCGATTCACCTGGCCGGGGCCGTCGCCGCGCGGGGCCAGGCCCGGCGCACGCGCTCGGACTGGATGAAGATTGAGCGCGAGCGCGGCATTTCCGTTTCGTCCTCGGTGATGATGTTTGAACACGAGGGGCTGGTGTTCAACCTGCTCGACACGCCGGGTCACGAGGATTTTTCTGAAGACACCTACCGCACGCTGACGGCGGCCGATTCCGCGATCATGGTGCTGGACGCCGCCAAAGGCATCGAGCCGCAAACGCTAAAGCTGTTCGAGGTTTGCCGCCTGCGCGACATTCCGATCACCACGTTCATCAACAAGATGGACCGCGAAGCGCTCGATCCGTTTGAGCTGCTAGATGAAGTTCATCAGAAGCTGGCGATGGACACCGCGCCAATCTATTGGCCGGCCGCTTCGGGACAGCGCTTTGCCGGCATGTTCGATTTGCGGAGCGACGAGTTCGTGCCGTTCCGACGCCTGGAGGCCGGCGAGCAGGGCTTTGCCAGCCGCGAACGCCAATCGCGTGGCGACAGCGATTACATGGCGGGCGTGAGCGACGACGTGCGTTCGGAGGCGGAGGAATCCGCAGAGCTGGCGCGGGAGGGCTTGCCGAAGTTCGATCTGAAGGCGTTCCGCGAAGGCCACCTGACGCCGGTTTTCTTCGGTTCCGCGCTGCGGCGGTATGGCGTGCTGGAGCTGCTGGCGGGGCTAGGCGAACATGCGCCCGCGCCGCGCGCCCAGCCCGCGCACGTGAAGACGCAGGAAGCAACCATTGAGCCCGGACGCAGCGAGGTAAGCGGGTTCGTGTTCAAAATCCAAGCCAACATGGATCCCAAGCACCGCGACCGTGTGGGCTTCTTCCGTGTCTGTTCGGGGCGGTTTCAGCGGGGCATGACGCTGAAAAGCGCCGCGGGCAAAAGCTTCAATGTGCATAACCCGTTGATGTTTATGGCGCAGGAGCGAGAGATCGCCGATGAGGCCTTTCCTGGCGACGTGATCGGCATTCCCAATCATGGCGGATTGCGGGTTGGGGATTCGCTTTCGGCCAGCGGTGAGATCGTGTTCCGCGGTATTCCGAATTTTGCCCCGGAAATTCTCAAGCGCGTGCGCGTGAAGGACCCGCTGAAGCAGAAGCATTTGCGCCGCGCGTTAGAGGCGCTGGGCGAAGAAGGCGTGACACAGGTGTTCAAGCCGGTGAGCGGCGCCGATCTGGTGGTTGGGGCGGTTGGCGCGCTGCAGTTCGATGTGCTGGATGAACGGATGAAGGCCGAGTACGGGCTGGAAGTGATCTTCGAGCCTTCGCCGTATCAGGCCGCGCGCTGGATCAGCGCTGATGCGCGCGCCGATCTGGACGCCTTCATCGAGAAATCTTCAGCGCAGATGGCCGAGGACGTGGATGGCGCGCCGGTTTATCTCGGCAAGAGCGCCTGGGAGATCGGCTATGTGCAAGAGAAGAACCCGAAGGTGCGCTTCTCGGGCTCGAAAGAGCGCGCTTAGGCGGCGGCTTTGCGAACCTTGAAGAAGCGCATTGCACGCTGCGCCGCCTCGACCGGCACGGCATTGTAGAGCTTGCCGAACTCTTCTGCCCGGCTCATCGCGGCTTCGCCGCCGCAAGCCAGCACGGCGAGCGTAACGAAGAGCGGGCGCTCGATGTTGGCGGCGCGGCAGATCATGGCCAGGCCGTCAATATCCTGGCGCTCGATCAAGTCGGCGGCGGTTTCGTGATCGATGTGAGTCATTTCCGCGAGGCCGTAGAGGAAGTGGGTGCGTTTGGCTTCGCGGTAGAGGGAAATGAGCAAGCGCGCGTTCAACTCGCCCGTGTTGCGCTTGGATTCGATGAAGGCCATCGCGTTCTTAGCTTCGGCGCTCATGTCATTCGCGGATTTGCGCAGGCGGTCGCGGGTTCTCGCCAAGGCGGCGTCGAGGGTGGCGGCGTCGACGTTGGCGTTGCGGGTGAGAATTTGATCCCGCAGACCGGACTCTACGATGAAATACATTTCG
>JAEUMU010000016.1 GCA_016791325.1 Hyphomonadaceae bacterium | reverse complement strand
CATGCGTGTCACCAGGTCGCGAAATTCTTCGTCCGCGCCGGAGTTGGCGCCGCCAGAGGGCGCGTTAGCGCAGCCCGCCGCCGCTGCGGTCGCCGCCATCAGCACGGTTCGACGATTTATCATGCGATACCCACCACGCGCCGATGCGCTGGCGCTGAGGATATCTAACAGAAATTCTATGCTACGGGAGGTTTACGCCGCGGCGACGCCGCCCGTCTGGGTCACGCCCGCTTCCTGCGGATCGCGCAGAACATAACCCCGGCCCCACACCGTTTCGATGTAGTGCTCGCCGCCAGTGGCGGCCGCCAGCTTCTTGCGCAATTTGCAGATGAAGACGTCGATGATCTTCAATTCCGGCTCGTCCATTCCGCCATAGAGATGATTGAGGAACATCTCCTTGGTCAGCGTCGTGCCTTTGCGGAGCGAGAGTAGCTCCAGCATTTGGTATTCTTTGCCGGTCAGGTGAACGCGCTGGCCGGTAACTTCGACCGTCTTGGCGTCGAGGTTCACGACCACGTCGCCCGTTTTGATAACGGAATGAGCGTGACCCTTCGAGCGGCGGACGATGGCGTTGATCCGCGCGATCAACTCGTCCTTATTGAACGGCTTGGTCATGTAATCGTCAGCGCCGTAGCCGAGGCCGCGGACCTTGGTATCGATATCGGCGGTGCCGGAAAGGATCAGGATCGGCGTATTGACCCGCGCCACGCGCAGCTGCTTCAGCACGTCGTAGCCGTGCATGTCAGGCAGCGTCAGGTCCAGCACGATGATGTCGTAATCATAGAGCTTGCCGAGGTCGATGCCTTCCTCGCCCAGATCGGTCGAGTAAATGTTAAACCCTTCGGACTTGAGCATCAGCTCGATGCCCTGCGCTGTCGCGCTATCGTCCTCAATCAGCAAGACCCGCATTTTAGCCCTCTCCGACCCCAGCGCTGGTCACGCCGCCCCGAGGTTAATTTAACGGTTTCGACTCACCATTACCGAAGTGAATGAATCGCGAGTTAAAACCGAACCAGTCGCGTTCGTTTAGAATCATATTCGCGGGTGAGCGCAAGAGTCTGTGGGTGCGTCGTTCACAAGCACCATCACTTGCGCATGCAGCTCCTGAAGGCGCCATTTGGATTCGGCGCCGGAATCAAAGGTGCGCGCAAAGGGTAAATCTCGCTTAACCATAGCAGTGCATCTCTCGGCGTTCATGCATTCACCACTCTCCCGCCTCATCGTCGATGTCGATGCGCTCGATACGCGCGCGTTCGAGGGGCGTGTTACGGGCCTCTCTGGCGCGCTGATCGAAGCGTCGGGGCCGCTTGACGCACTTGCGCTGGGCGCCCAGGCGACGGTGCTCGGCGCTGTTCCGGTGCGCGCCGAGATCGTCGGGTTCCGCGGCGATCGTGCGCTGCTGGCCCCTTACGATCCGATAGAGGCGATCCGTCCCGGCATGCGCGTAGCGCTGCAGGGGGGGCTGCAGATGGTGCGCCCCTCGCGCGCGTGGCTTGGGCGGGTGATTGACTGCTTTGGCCAGCCGGTGGATCGCGAAGGGCCGCTGCCGCAAGGCGCGCGTGCGCATGCGGTGCGTTCGCCGCCGCCGCTGGCGCACGACCGCGGGCGTGTCGGTGCGAGGCTGGATGTGGGCGTACGCGCGCTCAACATTTTCGCTGCGCTCTGCCGTGGCCAGCGCATGGGCATCTTTGCCGGCTCCGGCGTTGGAAAATCGGTGCTGATGTCGATGCTGGCGCGCGGCGCCAATGCGGATGTGATCGTGATCGGGCTCGTCGGCGAACGCGGCCGCGAGGTGAAGGAATTCATTGAAGACACGTTGGGCGAAGAGGGGCGGCGTCGCTCGGTCGTCGTTGTCGCGACGTCGGATGAGAGCGCGGCGCGCCGTCGGCTCGCGCCGCACATGGCCTGCGCCGTTGCTGAGCACTTTCGTGACGAGGGACTCGACGTGTTGCTGCTCGTCGACAGCGTCACGCGCTTCGCCATGGCGCAGCGCGAGATCGGGCTTTCAGTTGGTGAGCCGCCGACGACAAAAGGCTATACGCCTTCCGTGTTCGCAGAGCTGCCAAAGCTGCTGGAGCGCGCAGGGCCTGGGCGCGAGGGCGAAAAAGGTTCGATCACCGCGCTTTTCACCGTGCTTGTTGACGGCGATGATCACAACGAGCCGATTGCCGACGCCGTGCGCGGCATTCTCGATGGCCATATCGTTATGGAACGCGCCATCGCAGAGCGCGGCCGCTACCCGGCGATCAATGTGCTGAAGTCCATCTCGCGCCTCATGCCCATGTGCCATAGCGAGGAAGAGAACATGCTTGTGGCGCGGGCGCGGGGCGCGCTCAGCCTTTATGCGGAGATGGAAGAGCTGATCCGCATTGGCGCCTACAAACCCGGCGCGGATGCAAATGTTGATGAAGCCATGCGCGTGCGACCCGCACTAGAGCAGGTTCTTTCGCAGCGGCGCGATGAATTGAGCAGTATAGATCAGGCTTTTGCGCAACTTGCTGAGGCGTTGTCATGAAATCATTGCGCACCTTGCTGAAGCTCGCCCAGCGCGATCTGGAGACACTGCGCCGCGCCTTGGCGGAGCAAATCTCAAGGGCCGCGCTGGTCAGCGAGCGGGCGGCTGCACACGAGCAGGCCATCTTGCGCGAGCAAACGGTCGCCGCGCGCGATTATGAATCGCAGCGTGCGTACGGCGGCTATGTGCAGCTCGCATTGCAGGGGAGACGATCGCTCGCGGCCGAAGCAGAGACGATCGAGCAGGAGATTGAGCGGCTACGCGCGTTGATAGCAGAAGCACATATCGAGATGCGCAAGTTCGAGCGCCTGGTGGAGCTGGAGGAGGCGCGCCAAAAGGCCGCCGCCGAAAAGCGTGAGAACGCGGAGTTGGATGAATTCGCCACGCTGCGTGCGGGGCGGCCTAGCCCGCGTTGAGCGTTTCCACGATGCGGATCACGTCTTCGTAGGCTTGGCTTTGCGGGTGGCGCACGGGCAGCGGCGTCTGAGCGCGGATCGAATCCGGCACGCGTGGATCGCGGCAAATGGCGCCGGCGAAGCGCGGCTTGAAGCCAAGATATTCGTTGCACGCCATCGCGAACTGATCGAACACCTTGCGCCCTTTGACGCGGTTTTCGGCCATGTTCACGATCACCCACGGCGTCACCTGCGAGCCTTGTAGGCGCAGCAGCTTCACCATGGCGTAAGCATCCGTCAGCGCGGTGGGTTCTTCGGTGGTGACGAGAATGAGTTTGTCGGCCGCGCGTGCAAAGCGCAGCACCGTGGGGTCTATGCCGGCGGCAAGATCAAGGATGACGCGGTCATAATGCGGGGTAAGCCGCGAAAGCCCGTTGGCGATGCGGGAGACTTCTTCCAGCTTTACGGCGCCCAGCGCGCCGGAGCCTGAATGCCCCGCGATCAGATCGAAGCCGCCATTGCGGCCTGGGCCGCCGAAAACCGGCGTCACCGCGGAATCCAATTCCAGAAAGCCGCGTACCACTGAGTGAACGTCCGCCTGCGGCCGCACGCCCAGCTGAACGTCCACGTTCGCCAAGCCCAAGTCGCAATCGACCAAGAGAGCGCGTTGACCGGCGCGCCCGAAGGCGATTGAGAGCATGGTCGAAAGCCAGGTCTTGCCCACGCCGCCCTTGCCTGAGGCGACCGCAAACACAGGCGCTGCGCGCGTGCGCGGCAGCGGCGGTTCGGGCAAAGCGGCTGAGCCGGTCATGCCTTGATATGACGGGAGAAGCGTTGCTGGCCCGTTATCACGCCGGCCCGAAGAGGTTAATCAAATCTGAATTACAGAGAAATCACGCACCGGCTAGACCTGTCCCATCGCCTTCAGCCGCACCTTCGCGTGAACCTCAGATTGGCTGAGCACCGCCGTGGCCGGGCGGAAGCGCTCGATCAGGGATCGCACATAGGGCCGGATCAGTGGGGAGGTGAGCAGCACAGGCGTCTCGCCCATTTTCGCGGCCTTTTCGAACGCCGCGCGCACGTCCGCCACCAGCTCGTGCAGCCGCGAAGGGGCCAGCGCCAGCTGGCGGCTTTGCCCCTCGCCGATCAGCGATTCCGCGAACGCTTGCTCCCAGGTGGGTGAAAGAGTGACGATCGGCAGCGAGCCCTCGCCATTACGGTGCTGGTAACAAATCTGGCGCGCCAGGCGCCCGCGCACGTGCTCAGTGATGAGCACCAGGTCGTGCATGGAAGGCGCCGCTTCCGCGATGGCTTCGACAATGGTGGTGAGGTCGCGGATAGAAACGCGCTCTTTGAGCAGGTTCTGCAGAATACGCTGTACGCCCGACCAGGAGATGTGCGTGGGCGCGACATCGTCGAGAAGGGTTTGGGTATCCTTCGGCAGATCTTTGATGAGCCCTTTCACTTCAGAGAAGGTGAGGAGTTCGCTCATATGCTCCTTGACCACTTCGGTGAGATGGGTGGCTAGCACAGTGGCGGGATCGACCACGGTATAGCCGCGGAAGCTCGCTTCCTCACGCGCGCGCTCTTCGATCCAAACGGCGTCCAGCCCAAAAGCTGGCTCTTTCACCGCTTCGCCTGGTATGGCGACGCCCGCGCCGGTGGGGTCCATCGCCAATAGCCAGCCGATCTTCAGCTTGCCTTCGCCAGCGTCCATCTCGCGCACGCGCAGGGCATAGCGATCAGCTGGCAGCTGTACGTTGTCGAGAATGCGTACGCTCGGCATCACAAAGCCGAAATCCTGCGCCAATGTCTTGCGCAACGCCTTGATCTGGTCGGTCAGCCGCCGGCCTTGCACGTCGTTGATCAGCGGCAGCAGAGAGAATCCCAGCTCGATGCGGATTTCATCCATGCGCAGCGAAGCGGCGGGCGTTTCTTCCGCCGGAGGCGCGGGGGGCGGCGCCGCCGCTTCGGCAGCGGCCACAACGCGCTGCGTTTGATGGAGGCGCCACGCAAGCAGGCCCGAACCGCCCGCAAGCGCCAGAAACGGGATCACCGGCATGCCCGGCAACGCAGCGACGCCCGCCGCGCACGCGGCGACTACGCCCAGACCCATCGGATAGGCGGCGAATTGCTTCGCCAGCGCCTTGTCGGCCGCTCCGTCGATGCCGGCCTTAGAGACAAGCAGGCCGGCGGCGACGGAGATGATCAGCGCCGGAATTTGCGTCACCAAGCCGTCGCCGACAGTCAGCAGAACATAAGTTCGCCCTGCCTCGGCGAAGTCCATGCCGTGCGAGAGCATGCCGATAACAATGCCGCCGACGATGTTGATGGCCACGATCAGAAGGCCAGCAATGGCGTCGCCGCGAACGAATTTGCTTGCGCCATCCATGGCCCCGAAGAAAGCGCTTTCGTCCTCCAGGGCCTTGCGGCGCTCCCGCGCCTGGGTTTCGTTTATTAGGCCGGCGGAGAGATCGGCATCGATCGCCATCTGCTTGCCCGGCATGGCGTCGAGGGTGAAGCGCGCTGCAACTTCGGCGATGCGGGTCGAGCCGCGGGTGATGACGACGAAGTTCACGATCACCAGGATGGCGAACACGATCACCCCGATGACGAAATCACCGCTCATCACCAATTGCGCAAACGCGGCAATCACGTCGCCGGCCGCATGCTCGCCCGACTGGCCGTTGCCGAGAATCAGCCGGGTGGAGGCGATGTTGAGGGCCAATCGCAAGAGAGTCGCGAGCAGCAGCACAGCCGGGAAAGCCGTAAACTCCAGCGGCCGCTTGATCAGCAACGCCGTCATCAACACCAAGATTGAAAAGGTGATTGAGATCGCCAGCAGAAGATCAAGCAGGACCGGCGGCAGCGGCACCAGCATGATCGCCAGAATGCCGAGCACGCCGACGGCTAGCGCGATTTCCCCACGCAACAGCATGGGGCCGAGATTGCTGAGCGCAAAGCCGGCGCGCTGGGGTTGGGCGGCGTCTGTCATGCCGGGTTAGGCCGCTTGGCCTGTGGGCGGCGGCGGCACTTTCACACCTTCATCCGAGTAGAGCTTGAGCTTGTTGCGCAAGGTGCGGATCGAAATGCCGAGAATATGCGCGGCGTGCGTGCGATTGCCCAAACAATGCGTGAGCGTCTCAAGGATGAGATCCTGCTCGACCTCTGCCACTGTGCGACCGACGAGGTGGCGCGCGGCCACTTGCGCGGCCTCGATCGCCGCGCCTGCGGGATCGCGGGCGCCGACGGGGGCGCCATCCGGCGCGCGAATGGCTTCCGCGCCGACTTCCTCGCGTCCCGCCAGCAGGACGGCGCGGTGCATTGCATTCTCCAGTTCGCGCACATTGCCAGGCCAGCGATGCGCCAAGACTTGCGCCAGCGCCTCAGGAGAAAGGCGCCGGGCCGGCCGTCCGTTTGCGCGGGCGTATTTGTCGATGAAGAATTGCGCCAAGGCGGCCAGGTCGTCCTTGCGCTCACGCAGCGCAGGGATGCGTAGGTTCACCACATTGAGTCGATAGAGCAGGTCTTCGCGAAACTCCCCGCCGCGCACCGCCGCAGAGAGGTCGCGGTTCGACGTCGCCAGAATGCGGATGTTCACAGGCACAGGCTTCGACCCGCCGACGCGATCAATCACCCGCTCTTGCAGCGCGCGCAGGAGCTTAGACTGCAGGCGCAGATCCATCTCTGAGATTTCGTCCAGAAGCAGCGTGCCCCCGTCGGCTTCCTCGAACTTGCCGATACGTCGGGCGACAGCGCCCGTGAACGCGCCCTTCTCATGCCCAAACAGCTCGCTTTCCAGCAGATGTTCTGGAATTGCGGCGCAATTGACGGCGATGAACGGCTTGTCCTTGCGCTTGGACTTCTTGTGCACGTAGCGCGCCAGCACCTCTTTCCCGACGCCGCTTTCGCCCGTAATCATGATCGACGCATCTGACGGCGCGACCTGATCGGCGAGTGCGATCACTTGCTTCATCGCCGCGTCTTCAACGATCAGCGGCCGTTCATCGTCGCACACAGCGGCTAGGACGGCGGCGATCAATTCGGGCTCAGGGGGCAGGGAGATGTATTCCCGCGCACCGGCGCGAATAGCGCGCGCCGCCATGGTGGGATCGATGCCCACTCCAGCCGCCACGATCGGCACAACAATGTGCTCAGCCTCGTTGGCGCTGATCAGCGCGGCGATGTCGAGGCGTGCATCTACCATGAGCAGATCGGCGCCGCGTCCCGCACGCAGTGCGTTAGTGGCTTGTTCGATCGTGTCCACGTGCGCCACCTTGGCGCCGTGATCCATGGCGATCCGCGTGGCGGCGGAAATCTGGCCGCCAAGAGCCCCCACGATGAGCAAACGCATAGTGCTTCTCCCGCGCCGTCGCCTTTAGGCGGCGTCCCCGTCCTTGATGATTTCCGTCATCGTCACGCCCAGCCGCTCGTCGACGACGACGACCTCGCCGCGCGCCACCAACCGGTTATTCACGTAAATATCGATCGCCTCGCCAACCTTGCGGTCGAGTTCGATCACCGAGCCGCGCGATAGGCGCAGCAGCGAGGCGACCTCCAGGTTGGCTCGTCCAAGCACCGCCTGGATGTTCACAGGCACGTCATAGACCGGCGCCAGATCGGACGCGGAGCGCTCGCCAAGGTCGGCGGGCGCTTCGTTTGGCGTGGGGGTCAGTTCGTCCAGCTTCAGATCGCTCATTACAATTCACCTTGAGAGTGGGGCGTGCTCAGCGCAGCTTCCATCAGCTGACGGACGCGCTCTTCAATGTCTTGCGGGCTTGAGCCGATCACGCCGTCTGACCAGTCGATGACCACAGAGGCCGCGCGCACAGAGGGCTCGGCGCGCACGATGATCGCGCCCCCGTAATCATGCGATTCACGCGCCGCCTCGATGCGTGGCCTCAGTATCTCGGCTTGCGCCGGATTGAGTTTGACAATCAGCCGTGGATGATGGCGCAGCGCGTCCAACGCCGCCTCGACGGCGGCGAGCGCCCGCTCCGCGCCGAACGCCTCCAGCGCCGCGCCCGAAATTTTGTTGGCAGCCGCCATCGCCAAACGTACGGCGTCCGCGCGCATGGCGTCGCGCTCGGCTTCAATGCGCCCAGTAAGGCTTTTCGCGGTGGCCGCCAGTGTGGCGAGTGCGGCGGCGGCTTCACGCTCAGCCACGGCGAGGGCGTCGTGCTTTCCCCGTTCGTAGGCGGCGGCGACAGCGGCCTCGATCTCCTCAGGAGCCAGGCGCTTGGGCGCGTCGGAGAGGATCGCGCCATCAGGCGCGAACTCAGTGTCGAAGGCGTATCTGCGCGCGCCGGCCATCAATAAATCAACTCGTCTTCAGCTTTGCCGTCGGAAAGCACGATTTCGCCACGCGCCGCCAACTCCTTGGCGGACGCCACCATGCGCGCTTGCGCGGCGTCCACGTCCTTGAGGCGCACCGGCCCCATCGCCGCCATTTCTTCCTTCAGCAGTTTTCCGCCGCGCTCAGACATGTTGGAGAAGAAGAGGTTGCGCAGCGTGTCGGACGCGCCCTTCAACGCCAACGCCAGATCCGATTTATCAACGGCTCGAAGAAGGGTCTGCACCCCGCCGGAGTCGAGTTTTCCGAGGTCTTCGAACACGAACATCAGCGCGCGGATACGGTCAGCGCTGTCGCGGTTCTTTTCTTCAAGCGCGGTAACGAAACGCGACTCGGTTTGACGGTCGAAATTATTGAAGATTTCAGCCATCAGTTCATGGCTGTCGCGCTTAGAGGTGCGCGCCAGGTTCGACATAAACTCGGTGCGCAGCGTAGTTTCGATTTTCTCGAGAATATCCTTCTGCACCGGCTCCATCGCCAGCATGCGCACAACGCACTCGGCCGCAAAATCTTCCGGCAGCTCCGCGAGAACCTTCGCCGCATGTTCCGGTCGAACCTTGGCCAGCACGACCGCCACGGTTTGCGGATACTCGTTCTTCAAATAGCTTGCCAGCACCGCCTCGTTGACGTTCGCCAGCTTATCCCAAATGTTGCGTCCTGCGGGTCCGCGGATTTCCTCCATCAGCGTGTCGACCTTCTCCTTCGGGAGGATATTGGTCAGCATGCGCTGTGTCTGTTCGAAGGAGCCCATGATGGCGCCGGCGCCGGAGAGTTTCTGAACGAACTCCTGCACCACCGCCTCAACCACTTGCGAGGGCACAACGCCAAGCGTCGCCATCGCTTGCGAAACTTCTTTGATTTCTTCCTCGTCGAGCACGCTCCACAATTTCTTGGCGTCGTCCCCAAGGCTGAGCAGCACGATCGCGGCCTTTTCCGCGCCGGTGTAGCGCGAGAGATCGATCGCCGGCGCGGCGGCCGGTGCGAGCTCCGTGGGCGTGGGTTTGGTCAGCGCGTTCATGGCCTCACAATGCGTTGTTCAGCCAGCCGCGAATGATCTGCGCGGATTCGTCAGGGTGTTGATCCACCACCTCAGCCACGCGCCGCACCGAAGATGCGCGAACCCGGCCCTGGATTTGCGCGAGATCGATGCCGGCGTCGCCGTCCGCTAACGCCGCGGCGCCATCGGGCGAGGGCAAAGCGGGCGGGGCGCCTGGGCCGGGCAGGGCGGGCTGCGCGCCTGGGCCGCCGAGTGCGGCGGCGTTCGCACCGCCTCGCATCAGCCCGCCGACAAGCGGGCGCAGCACGAAGAACACGAACGCCAGAGACGCGATCAATGCGGCGACGATCTCCAGGATGCGCATAAGGTCGATGTTGTCGAACATGCCGGCGCTGGCTTCGGCGCCTCCTGGGATCTCCGCGCGCGCGAACTGGGTGTTCACCACCTCCACCACGTCGCCGCGTTCGGCATTGAAACCCACCGCCGAGCGCACCAGCGCCTGCAGGCGCTGCATGTCTTCTTCGCTGCGCGGCGCGTAGCTGGCTTCCGCGCCTTCTGCACCGGGTGTGTGCACGCCATCGACCGCTACCGCGACAGACAGGCGCCGGATGCGGCCGCCCTCGCTGATTTCAGTGCGTGTCGTGCGCGAGATTTCGTAGTTGACCGTTTCCTGGCTCGAATTGTCGCTGTTTTGCGACCCCGAGTTGGAGCCCCCTGCGGCTGTGGCGTCGGGCGTGTTGACGCCAGCGCTCGTGCCCTGGGCGCGTGCGGCGCTGGATGAGGTTTGTTCTGTCGTCGAAGTTGAGCGGACGACGCGGCCTTCGGGGTCGAACCGCTCGGAGGTTTCGCTCACGCGACTGAAATCCATCTCCGCGGTTACCTGCACGCGTGCATTCCCGGCGCCGACCACGCCTTCGACAATGTCGGTGACCGTGCGGCGGATGCGTTCCTCCATCGCCGCCTGCCGTGAATCAATGGCCTCGCCGGAGGCGCCCTCACCGTCAGTCGCCGCGGCGAGGAGCCGTCCGGTTTCATCCAGAATGGTGACGCGGTTCGCGGTGAGCCCAGGCGTCGCGGAGGCGACGAGATTGCGGATCGCGACCACCTGATTGGGTGTCAGCGCATCGCGGCGCAAACCCAGCACGATCGAGGCCGAGGGTTGCTCAGCCTCGCGCGAGAACAACTGCCGCTCAGGCAGCACCAAGTGAACGCGCGCGCTGGCGATGCCGTCGAGCGAGGCGATGGTGCGGGCAAGTTCGCCTTCCAGTGCACGCAGCCGGTTGATGTTCTGATGGAACTGGGTTTGGCCCAGGGCGTCGGGCTGGTCGAAGATTTCATAGCCGATCGATCCGCGCGAAGGCAGGCCGTCAGCCGAAAGCATCATGCGCGCATCGAGCACCCGCGAGCGCGGAACGTAGATCGACGATCCGTCCCCACGAAGCTCATAGGGGATGTCGGCCTGTTCGAGCCGCTGGGTAATTTGCGCCGTCTCGCGCATCTCCACGCCGGCGAAGAGCAGGGCGTTGGCTTCCCCGCCCATACGCAGCACGAGCGTGAAGATGATCGCCACGACCACCGCAGCGATGCCCAGCGCCGCGAAAAGGCGCGTCGGGCCTGCCTTGAGCAAAAGATTGGAAATGCCGTTCACGCCCGCCTCTGCAACGCACGCGGCAGCGACTCGCACTGGGCAAGTCTCGCCGGTCGGCAGAAATTGCCTACGAGGGCATGAAACAATGGTTAAGCATGTTGAAGCGCCAAAAGCCCCCGCCGGTCAGGGCGGAGGCTCTCAAGCACGCGAACGAGGCGGGTGGGTTTAGACGTCGGCCATCCGGTAGTGCTG
>JAEUMU010000142.1 GCA_016791325.1 Hyphomonadaceae bacterium | reverse complement strand
TTGTCGTTGCCGTTGTTGGAGAAATTGCCGTTGCCGCTGTCGGCCACGTCGACGTTGGTCGAGTTGTCGTCGCCGTTGCCCGAGAAGTTGCCGTTGCCGCTATCGGCCACGTCAACGTTCGTCGAGTTGTCGGAGTTGTCGGTGGCCGAGAAGCTGGCCGAGTTCGACGTGTTGCCGTTGTTCGAGAAGTTGCCGTTGCCCGAGTCGGTCACGTTCGTCGAGTTGTCGGAATTATCCGTCGCGGTGAACGTCGCCGTGTTGGTCGAGTTGTCGTTGCCGCTGTCAGCGACGTTAACATTCGTCGAGTTGTCGGAATTGTCCGTCGCGATGGCCGAGAAGCTGGCCGAGTTCGACGTGTTGCCGTTGTTCGAGAAGTTGCCGTTGCCCGAATCCGCGACGTCGACGTTGGTCGAGTTGTCGGAGTTGTCGGTGGTGGTGAACGTCGCGGTGTTCGTCGAGTTGTCGACGCCGTTGCCCGAGAAGTTGCCATTGCCGCTGTCGGCCACGTCAACGTTGGTCGAGTTGTTGGAGTTGTCGGTCGCGGTGAAGGCGGCCGAGTTCGACGTGTTGCCGTTGTTCGAGAAGTTGCCGTTGCCCGAATCCGCCACGTCGACGTTGGTCGAGTTGTCGGAGTTGTTGTCGGCGCTCAGATTGGCGGTGTTCGTCGAGTTGTCGTTGCCGCTGTCGGCCACGTCAATGTTGGTCGAGTTGTCGGAATTGTCCGTCGCGGTCAACGTCGCCGAGTTGGTCGAGTTGTCGTTGCCGTTGTTGGAGAAATTGCCGTTGCCGCTGTCGGCCACGTCGACGTTGGTCGAGTTGTCGTCGCCGTTGCCCGAGAAGTTGCCGTTGCCGCTGTCAGCGATACCGACATTGGTCGAGGAATCGGTATTATTCGTGGTGTTGCTCGAAGCGGACTGGTTAAAGCTGTCGTCGATAGAGACGTCAGGCCCGCCGCCGCCCGGGCCAGACGCCAGAGCAGGCGTCAACGCCATGCTCAGAGCGACGGCGCAAACCGAGCTCAGAAGTTTCAACTGCATATTAGGTTACCTCCGCACGCAAATGAGAGTGCCGGCGGTTCCCGTACGAATGCGGGTTCCAGCCACCAGCCGCATGCAACGTCGGGTAAGGCGGAACGTTTTTCTCGCTGAAACAATCAATCACAGAAAATTAGTCAAACAATCTCAGTCATCTTCGCGGATTACGCGAAATTAACCATAGTCTCGACCTGTCACCTTAAGCAGCTACCTCAGAGGTTCCTGCCGTTGCGGCAGAGCGCCCTGGCGGAGGGAGTGGGATTCGAACCCACGGTGGGCTTGCACCCACGCCGGTTTTCAAGACCGGTGCCTTAAACCACTCGGCCATCCCTCCAAGCAGGCCGCGAGCGCCTAACAGCGCCCGGGCCGATCGGCAACTGGTAGGACACAATTGGGCGGCGCCAGCTGCAGGAGTGGCGCGGCGGATGGTTTCCTCAAATTATTGATTAAAATGAAAAAAGGATAAAAGCTTACGCGGGCTCAAGACCTCTTGGGGTATAAGCACGGTTCTGATCCGTTTGGGAGCCGCCCTACCTCATGCGTCACGGCCTTTCCTGTTTGATGATTTGGGCTTGCCTCGGCGGCGCCGCCGCGGCCGAGCGGGCGCCGATTGTGTACGCAGGGCAGGGCGCGCCAACGGCCGCGGCTGGGCCAGCGCAGACCGGACCGGTGCAGCTTATCGCGAGCGCGGATGCGCGGCTGACCGGTGGCTCGGACACCTCTTATGGCGACGGAGCGCGGGCCGAGCGGGGCGGCGCCGTGATCGATATTCGCAGAACGCCGCCGAGTAACTCTCAGAGCACGACGCCCGCCTGGCGTGCTGAGCCTCCAGTTGAGCCCGTCGCCATTGCGGCGCAAGCACCCGCCCCACAGCCGGCGCCCCCGACACAGCCGGAGCAGGGGCAGCAACCCTGGCTCGAGCGTGAACGTGTGGGTCCGCCCTACCAGGCGGAGGGACGCTGGTACGTTCCGACGCCGGAACCCGGCTATGCACAGACTGGGTTGGCCTCTTGGTATGGGCCGGACTTTCATGGCCGCGCGACCGCGACCGGCGAAACTTACGATCAGCACGCCCTGACGGCCGCCCACCCGACATTGCCGCTCAACAGCTTGGTGCAGGTCACCAATCTTGAGAACGGCCGCGAAGTCATCGTGCGCATTAATGACCGCGGCCCGTTTGTCGGCGAGCGGCTGATCGACATGTCCCGCGCCGGCGCACAGGTGCTCGGATTCGAGCAAACCGGCACCGCGCGCGTTCACGTGCGCTATCTCGGCCCTGCTCCACGCCGGGTTAACGCGGAAGGAGCGCCTGCCCCAGCCCCTGTGGCGGCTGCGCAGGTTGATGGCCCCACCCAACTCTGGCCCAGCGCGCCGGAGGCCGAGGCGGCCCCACAGCCCGCGTGGAATGCGCCGACAGTGCAGCAGACTTCCTATGCGCCGGCGCCGCGTGCGCCTGCCGATAGCGCCTTTATGGTGCAGGTGGGGGCGTTTTCTGACCCGGCGAACGCCCAGCGTGTGCGCGCCACTGTCGAGAGCGAAGGCCCGGTTGAGGTCGATGTCCGCCATAGTGCCTCGGGCGCGGAATTGTTCCGAGTTCGCCTAGGGCCATTTTCCAGCCGGGAAGAGGCTGACGCAGCGCGCCGTTCCCTGGTTGGGATGGGTTATCCCGAGGCCGTCGTCGCACAGCGCTGATCAGCCTGTTTGTTGACGCAATCGCGCCGCCCCGGCCTGTTAGCTTCTCCTTGTAAGGCGACGATTCGGGCGGACACATGAATTGGCTACGCGCACTCGGCGCGGTTCTCATACTTTCGATGACGCTTGCAGCTGCCCCGGCCGAGGCCCAACGCAGCCGGCGCCCCGCCACGCCTGCACCGCCGGCGGTGGCCCAGCATGTCACGATCATGGACGGCGCCAGCGGCGCGATCTTGATGTGCGACAATTGCGAGGAAGCGATCCCGCCAGCGTCGATGTCCAAACTGATGACCGTCCTGGTGGTGCTTGATCAATTGCAAGCCGGGCGCATCACGCTCGATACGCTCTTCACCGTGAGCGAGGATGCCTGGCGGCGCCATGGCTCCACCTCCGGCGGCTCGACCATGTTCTTGCCGGTGAATTCCCAAGCTTCCGTGCGGGATCTCTTGCGCGGGGTCATCGTGGTATCGGCCAACGACGCTTGCGTGGTGTTGGCCGAAGGCATTGCCGGCTCGGAGGCCGCGTTCGTCGCGCTGATGAACCGGCGGGCGCAGGAGCTCGGGCTGCGCTCGGCGCACTTTCAAAACGTCACAGGCGTGGATGAAGAAGGGCACCACATCAGCTCGGCGGACTTGGCGCGCCTGGCGCGCCACCTCATCACCACCTACCCCGAATTTTACCGCCTCTACAGTGAACGCGAATTCCGCTTTAACAACATCACGCAGCAGAACCGCAATCCGCTGCTAGGCGCCGTTGACGGCGCTGACGGCGTCAAGACCGGCCACACCGCCGCTTCGGGCTACGGGCTGATCGGATCGGCGCTGGTGAACGGTCAACGCCGCATCATCGTGTTCAACGGGCTGCCGACAATGGCGGCGCGCCGCTCAGAAGCGATCCGGCTGATGCGTTCGGCATTCTCCGACTTTGCGCTGACGCGCGTCGCCACGGCAGGCGAGCAGGTCGGGGAGGCGCAGGTGCGCTTGGGCGGGCGAGCCACGGTGCCGCTGGTGGCGCAAGGCGATATTGTTGTGGGCGGCACGCGGGCCATCCAGAACGGGTTGACCGCCACGATCGTTTATAACGGGCCTCTGCCTAGCCCGGTTCGCGAGGGCGATGTGGTGGCGCGGCTGGTGATTGAAGGGCCCGGTTTCCAGACAGAGGAGTTCCCGCTGGCGGCGGGACGCAATGTGGGGCGCGCGAACTGGTTTTCGCGCGCCTGGGAAGGCTTGCGCCTGACGCTCTTCAGCCCTTCATAGGGCCATGGCGCGCGGCCGGTTCATTACGCTGGAAGGCGGCGAAGGCACAGGCAAGTCCACGCTGGCGCGCGGGCTTGACGGGAGCCTACGCGCACGCGGTCTTGAAGTGGTGCTGACGCGCGAGCCGGGCGGCGCGCCCGGCGCCGACGCCATCCGCGCCCTGCTGGTTTCAGGCGAGAGCGGCCGTTGGAGCGCGCACGAAGAAGCGCTGTTGTTTGCGGCGGCGCGGCTCAATCATCTGACCCACACGATCCGCCCCGCGCTAGCGCGCGGCGCTTGGGTGATCTGCGATCGCTATTTCGATTCCACCCGCGCCTATCAAGTGGGCGGCGGCGGATTGGACGGTGCGATTCTCGACCAGCTTAACACCCAGATTGGCGCTGATGCGCCGGACCTCACGCTCCTACTCGACATCGATCCCGCCGCCGGGCTCGCGCGCTCGCGCGGGGCGCATGTCGGCGAGGACCGGTTCGAGAAAAAGGGCGAAAGCTTTCACGCCCGCGTTCGCCAGGAATTCCTAGCTATCGCCGCGCGCGAACCGGGCCGATGCAAGATCATCGGCGCCCACCAAAGCGCTGAGGCGGTTCTGGCTGCGGCGCTGCGGCTTGTGGAGGCGCTGGCGTGAAAGCAGAGAAGACAGCCGTTGAAACCGACCGTGAACCTGGCGCGCCACATCCGCGCGAGACGTTCCGCTTTGTCGGCCACGACACGCAGGAGACGGCGCTGGCGGAGGCGCTGGGCGGAACGCGGATGCATCACGCCTGGCTGATCGCGGGCACAAAAGGGCTCGGCAAGGCAACGCTGGCTTATCGCTTCGCCCGGCGCGCGTTGGGCGCGGCCCAGCACGGCCTAAGACCGCTCGACGTGGCCGAGGACGACCCGGTGGCGCGCCAGATCAGCGCGCTCTCGCATCCGGATCTGTTCATATTGCGGCGCGGCTTGAACGATCGTGGCAAGCCGCGGCGCGAGATCGCCGTGGACGATGCACGCGCGCTCGGCGGCTTCTTTTCATTGGCGCCGGCGCAGGGCGGCATGCGCGTCGCCATTATCGATGCGGTAGACGATCTCAATCGCAACGCCGCGAACGCCATTCTCAAGACGCTAGAAGAACCGCCGGCGCGCTCGGTGCTGCTGTTGGTGTGCCATGCGCCGGGGGCTGTGTTGGCCACCATCCGCTCGCGCTGCCGAAGGCTGGCGCTGCGGGCGCTGGATGAACCGCAAGTGCGCGCGGCGCTCGGCGGCGCCGGCGATGAAGCTCTGGTGAAGCTGGCGAAGGGCCGGCCCGGGCGGGCGATCGCGCTTCAAGCGCAGGGCCTTGGAGCGGCCGCTTCAGTGCTGAATACCGCAGAAGACTCCGTGCGCCGCGGTGAAGCGCGCGCGGTGATGACCACGCTTTATGAGAAAATGAGCGGCGAGCCGTTCGAGCGGCTCGCCGGCGTGCTCGAATTGGCCGGGGAATGGACGCGCGCGGCAGGAGCGGCGGACCAGAACGAAGCCTGGGCCGAAGCGTGGTCGGCGCTGGAAGCGCTGCGCAGCGAGGCTGAGGGACTTGATATGGATCCCCGCCATGCGCTCGCACGTGCAGTCGCCCTGGTGGAACGGGCCGCAGGGGCCGCGCGGCGATGATGCTGATCGACAGCCACGTCAACCTGCATCACGAAAAGTTCGCGCCGGACCGCGAGGACGTGATCGCGCGCGCGCGCGCCGCCGGGGTGGCGCGCATGATCACCATTTGCGATCGGCTCGAGAACTTTGCGCAAGTGCTGTCGATAGCGGAAGCGCACGACGACATCTTCGCCAGCCTGGGCGCACATCCGCATTATGCGAAGGACCATCTGGATATCACCGCCGATAAGCTCGTTGCGCTCGGCGGGCATCCTCGCGTTGTCGGCATCGGTGAAACTGGGCTTGACCAGCACTACAAGTTCAGCCCGTTTGAAGATCAGGTGCGCGTGTTCCGGGCGCACGCAGAAGCCGCGCGCAGGCTTGGCAAGACGCTGATCATCCACACGCGCGAAGCCGACGCGACGATGGGGGATCTGCTGGAAGAGGAAGCGGGGAAGGGGCCGCTTCGCATTCTCATGCACTGCTATACAAGCGGCGCCGAGCTCGCGCGCCGCGCTTTGGCGCTGGGCGCCTACATCTCGTTTTCAGGCATCATGACTTTCAAGAACGCGGAAGATGTGCGCGCGATTGCCCGCCAAACCCCGTTGGACCGCATCATCCTTGAGACCGACTGCCCGTATCTCGCCCCCGTTCCACACCGCGGCCAACGCTGCGAACCCGCGCACGTGCGCGACGTGCAAGAGGCGTTCTGCCGTTTGAGGGGGCTCTCGATGGAGGAGGGGAGCGCCCTGCTCGCGGAGAACTTCTTTCGCGTGTTTCCTGACGTGACAAGGCCGGCTTGATGGGGACGCTCCGCGTGACGATCTTGGGCTGCGGTTCTTCCGGCGGCGTTCCGCGCGCCACCGGCGATTGGGGCGTCTGCGACCCCAACGAGCCCAAGAACAGGCGGACGCGGTGCGGGCTGCTGATGCAGCAATGGCGTGGGGCCGCGGGCGATCCGGCGGACGCCACCACCGTGCTGATCGACACACCGCCGGACCTGCGCCTGCAGCTTGCAGCCGCGCGTCCCGCACATATCGATGCCGTGATCATCAGCCACGATCACGCCGACCAAACCCATGGCTTCGACGACGTGCGCGCGTTCTTCATCAAACAAAGGCGCGTGCTGCCAGTATGGATCGATGCGCGCACGCGCCCGACATTCATGCAGCGCTTTGGCTACGCGTTCCGCTCCGAGGGCGGCTATCCCGCCATCGTGCGCGACGCGGGCCATATCACGCCGCTTGTGCCGATTGAGGTGGATGGGCCCGGCGGCGTCATGGAGGTGCTGCCGCTGGATCAGGATCATGGGTTCTCGCGCTCGCTTGGCTTCCGCGTGGGTCCAGCGGCGTATTCCAACGATCTGGTGGACATGCCGGAAGCCTCGTTCGCCGCGCTGGGCGGGCTTTCGCTCTGGATAGTCGATGCCTTGCGCGACAAGCCGCATCCAACGCATGCCCATGTCGCGCGCAGCCTGGAGTGGATATCGCGGCTGGCGCCGGCCCATGCTGTGCTCACCAACATGCACATCGACCTCGACTATGCGGCGCTGAAGGCGAGGCTGCCGGCCGGCGTTGAACCGGGTTACGATGGCTGGTTTGGCGACTATCACGTCTGACACCACCTAACGCTTCTCATAATCTATCTTATGCGAGATTGCTATGGCGAACCAAGCCGCTGATAAGACGGGAGGAATTGAACGTCTTGGCCGCAATGCGGCGGCCACCCAGGCCGTGCTCGATGTGATGGCGCGTTTACGCGATCCCGCCGACGGTTGCCCCTGGGATGTCGCGCAGAACTTCCGCACCATCGCACCCTACACCATCGAAGAGGCTTATGAGGTCGCGGACGCAATAGAGCGCGAGGATATGGCGGCCC
>JAEUMU010000139.1 GCA_016791325.1 Hyphomonadaceae bacterium | reverse complement strand
CGTCGCCGCCCTGAGTCAGCCCGGCGCGGGCGCCTGCGCCAGCAGCACCCAGTCGCGCTCGCCGCCGGCATTGCGCCCAGGCGGGCGCAGCACGAACAGCGCCTCTTCGCGCCCCGCTTCGGCGTCCCGGAATGTCCCATCGGCGGGGTCGTACCAGCGCAGCCGCGCGCCGGCGCCGCCCAGCGTTTCAAGGTTGAGCGCAAAGGCCTGGCCCTGCGGCGCATAAACCACGCCGGCCGCGCCCGCGGCCTGCGCCGCCGCCACCGGGAACGCGCCCGCCGCGGCGCGCACGAGGAAGGCGCGGTCAAAATCCGGCCGCAGCGCAGTCCACGGGATCAGCGACATGAAATTGCGCACGCGCGTCATGTCCTGCGCGCCGCGTGAGTTGAGGAAGCCGCGCCAATCTTCGCCACGGCGCTCGGGGTGACCGTTGAAATGCCAGATCGGGCTGTTGCCGAACACCTGCCCGAACGCGCCGCACAGATAGGCCGTGTAGGCTTGACGGCGCGTGTTCGGCGCATCGCCGACGATGTGGCGCCAGTGTTCGTTTTCGTAAATGCCTTCGATAAAGAAGAAGGGCAGACGCGCCTCATCCTCATAGGCGCGCTTCAGATCGTCATAGACGTTGAGCGAGGAATACACAGTATCGACATCCAGCCACGGTTCGCCGCCATAATAATCGGTGGCGCCGGTGCCGCCGTCGCAATGGGCGGTTTGCAGCATGGCGGGGGCGGTGTCGCGGATGCCGTTGGCGATCGCGCGCACGACGTCGCGGTTTGGCGCGTTGCCGTCGCCGCCATTGACCCACAGAATGTTGTCGAGCGCGCCGAACCGCGCACCCAGATAGCGCCCGTAAGCGCGCAGCTTTTCCGGGCCGTTCTGCAGCATTTCCGCGTACCACCCGTCATGGCCGCCAATCCAGCCGTGATAGGATGGCGTCAGCAGCACCAGCATGCCGCGCCGCCCCGCTTCGCGCAGCGCCCATTCGGCGTGGGCCATATAGGCTTCATTCGGCGTGGCGTAATCGCCCGGCGTGGTGAAGGGGCCTTGCCCGGCGCGATCGTTTGGCGCGCCATCGGCATAATAGCGCTCAATCAGCGAGACCAGGATGGTGTTCACGCCGCGTGCCGCGCGGTCGTCCAGATAGCGCAGCGCGTCTTCGCGCGTAAGCTGGGCGATGAGCGACCAGGCGGTGTCGCCATGCATCAGAAACGGCGCGCCATCGGCGCCGGCCAGATAGCGCTGGCCGGGCGCGCGCGTCAGCGGAAACGCCGTGTTCGCCGCTGCGCTGGGCCAGAGCGCTGCGGGGGCGACGGCCGCTTGCGCGCGCCGCGCGCGGGCGCACGCCGCGGCCAGCGCGCCAAGCATTGTGCCGAGCAGCAATCGGCGGGGCAGGCGGCCCATGTCAGGCCTTCGCTTTCGCGGCGGGGTTCGCAATCAAGATCAAGGCCCCCATCAGACACACGAAGAAGGTCCACATATGATAGCGCGAAGGATCGGCCACGCCCACGAAGAACAGTCCAAGCGTGTTCGCCGCGCCGCTGGCCGTCAGCGCCAGCAGCGGAAGATAGAGCCGCTGTGTCGAAACCAGAGTGCGGCGGGTCAGCGCCAACGCGCCCATCGCCAGCACCGCGAGCAGCCATAGCGCTGGCCCCTGCACGCCCCATTCGATGCTGCGCCGCGCCGCCGCCTGCAGCGCCCGCGCCAGCAGGTGCGGACGCCACACCTGCACGTCTTCGCGCATCTGCGGGGTGACGTCAGCCCAGCCGCCGTCGCGATTGGTCACCCATCTGGTTTCGGTGAACAGCACGTCGTTGGCGAAGTCCCAGCCGGAATCGTATTGGCGCAGATGCAGCGCGCGCAGGAAATAGCCGGTGCGGTGGCGCAGATAGGCGCCGGGATTGGCGTCGATGGCCTCGCGCCAGGCGGCGCGCAACTCGCCAGAGGCGGCCGGCCCCTTCGCTTGCACGGTCGGAAATACGTTGGCGCAGGTGCGAAACACATCCCACCATTGCGGCTCATAACAGGCCGAAATGGCCTCCGTGGTGAAGACACCGGCGAACGCCGGCGCGCGGTCGAACTGGTTTTGCCCGCTGAAACGGGTGATGCCCGCGAGATCGAAGATGGCGAGTGAGTCCATCGCGCGCGCGTCGCGCGCGCCGAGCAGGCTGTTGAGCGGCCCCGTCGCGAGCAGCAGCAGTACGGCGAGCACCGCGCCCAAGGCGCCGCTTGCGGTCAGCCCCGCCCAGGGGCGGCGCGCCACCAGACCGCGCACCGCCGGCGCATAGATGATGAACCAAAGCGCAGCCAACGGCGCTGCCGCCATGAACGCATTCACTCGGCTGAAAAGTCCAAGCGCAATCAGCGCAGCGGCGCCCGCCGCGCTCAGCGCCGTTCGCGCGCGCGCGTCGCGCCAAGCGCGGCAGAGCAGGGCGCCGGCGGCGAACAGGCAGCCCGCCATCAGCGAATCCTTGGAAATAAAGCCCGCCGCCAGCAGCGCCATAGGCAGGAACGCCAACGTCGCCGCCGCCATCAGCGCCAAGCGCGCGCGCGGCCTTGGCGCATGCGCCGCAGGCGCGAGAGCGAGGGCCAGATTGTAACCACCCAGCGCGAACAGCGCCGTCTGCAGAAAAAACATATCCGCTGGGCTGGGGAACATCGCCGTTAGCGGCGCCCAGATCGCCGCAATGATCGGCGGATGCCAATCGTGCAGTTCGCTCCAATGGCGCGCCTGCCAGAGCTGCGAGGCGCTGTCGGGATTGAGCATGCCGGGATACGAACACAGCGCGCTCAGCGCGATGAACCCAGCCGCCCCAAGCCCTGCCCACAACCGCGCACGCATAGACCGCGAAATTAGCTCACCCCGGATTACCGCGCCAGCAGCGTCGTCCGGCGGGCGATCCGCTCAGCCCCAGACCCGCACCGCCCGCGGCGTCAACGTGATGCGATCGCGCGGGGAGAGCCGGGCGGCTTCCTCATGCGAAACCCTCACTTCCAAGGCCTCCCCGCCGTCGAGCACGCAATCTAGCCGTGCATCGGGGCCGGCCAGCAGCACATTGCGCACGCGCGCGCCGATCCCTGGCGCGTCAGCGGGGGCGATGTTGAATCCATCCGGGCGCACATGCGCCGTCGCTGGCCCATTTTGCGCCGGTTTGGCGCCAATGATCGGCACGCCCGCCCCTGCAATCACCGCGATCCCGCCTTCCACGGCGCAAGGCAGCTCAATGCTGTCTCCCAGAAAGTCGAATACGAAGGCGCTGGCCGGTTCGTGATAAAGCTCTTCCGGCGTGCCCACCTGCTCAAGCTGCCCATCCTTCAGCACGGCCACGCGATCCGCGAGTTCGAGCGCTTCTTCCTGATCGTGCGTCACGAAAATGGTGGTGAGCCCGGTGCGTTCGTGCAGATCGCGCAGCCATCGCCGCAATTCGCGCCGCACCTTCGCATCCAGCGCGCCGAACGGCTCGTCGAGCAGCAGAATTTTGGGCTCGATCGCCAGCGCCCGCGCCAGCGCCACACGCTGGCGCTGGCCGCCGGAAAGCTGGCTCGGATACCGCGCCGCCAAGCCGTCAAGCTGCACCAGAGTCAGCAGTTCGGCCACCTTGTCGCGAATGGCGCGCGCGCTGGGACGCTGGCTTCGCGGCTTGGAGCGCATGCCGAAGGCGATGTTCTGCGCCGCAGTCATGTGCCGGAAGAGGGCGTAGTGTTGAAACACAAAGCCGATGCCGCGCTGGCGGACTGGCTTGGCCAACAAATCCTCGCCGCGGAAACGCACCGATCCCGCATCGGCTGTCTCCAGCCCGGCGATCACGCGCAGCAGCGTCGTCTTGCCCGAGCCCGAAGGCCCCAGCAGCGCCAGAAACTCCCCATCCTCAGCAAACAGCGAAACATCCCGCAGCGCCGGAAAGCGGCCGAACGATTTGGCGACGTGGGTTATATCAAGCGACATCGGATTTAGCGCCAACGCTGAGCGGACAGTTCGCCGGCGAACTGCGCTTCAAGCAGGGTTTTCACAGCAAGCGTAATGAGGGCGAACAGCGCCAGCAGCGAAGCCCCGGCAAACGCCGCCACGACAGTGTATTCGTTGTCGAGACTCTCCACATGCAGCGGCATGGTGGC
>JAEUMU010000128.1 GCA_016791325.1 Hyphomonadaceae bacterium | reverse complement strand
TGCCGCAAACCACCCCCTTCTCGCGCATGGAGCAAGTGGCCGAGCAGCTCGACGCCGCGCGCCGCGCGCTCGAAGCGGAAACCGCCGATCGCGCGATGGAGGATGCGAACACAGGGCAAATGTCGCGCGGGGTCGTGCGCTCCTGGAGCCAATCGATCGACGACAATTCGATCCGCGCTTATGTGGGCCTGACGCCGCCGGAATCGCGTCCCGATCTACGCTCGCGCCAAATCACCGAGCGGCTTGAGCGGCTGCTTGGCGAAGTGCCGGATGCTGATGAAGTGTCCTTCTCGCTCTCCGGCTCGGGCCCGCCGCGCATCGAACTGGCGCTGATGGGCGAGAACAAGGACGATCTGGAAGCCGCCGTCGAAGAGCTGAAAGCGCGGCTGATGCAATTCACCGACGTCACCAGCGTGCGCGATAGCCAAGACGCCGCGGTGGAAGAGCTGCGCTTCGCCCTCCTGCCCGGCGCTGAACAACTCGGCATCACGCTCGGCGACATTTCGCGCCAAGTGCGCCAGGCGTATTTCGGCGAGGAGGTGCAACGCCTGCCGCGCCAAGGCGATGACATCCGTGTTTACGTTCGCTATCCGCGCGACGATCGGCGCACGCTGGAAAGCCTCGGCAGCTTCCGTGTCCGCACCAGCGATGGGCGTGAGGTGCCGCTGGCTTCCGTCGCGACATGGGAGTTCGCGCCGGGCGTCACGGGGCTCGATCGCCGCCAGCGGCAGAGCTCGATCCTGGTCACGGCCGATCTCGTCAACGCGGAAGCGCGCCAGCAGATCATGCGCACGCTGAACCAGGATTTCTGGCCCGCGTTCGAGGCGCGCTATCACACCGTGACCCGCCGCGCGATCGGCGAAGCCGAGGGCCAAGCGGAATTCATGCAACAGTTCGCGCAGCTTCTCGGGCTGGCCTTCTGCGGCATCTTCTTCCTGCTGGCGGTGACATTCCGCTCTTACGCGCAGCCAGTGATGATCCTCTCCGTCATCCCGTTCGCCATTGTCGGCGCCACGTTGGGGCATTTCATCTTCGGCATCAGCTTTGGCCTGTTCTCATGGCTTGGCGTGATCGCAGCGATCGGCGTGGTGGTGAACGACAACGTCGTGCTGGTGGATCGCTGCAATACGATCCGCGGCTATTTCGCGCTGAGATTGAAGCGCGCCGGCGCCCCTGTGCTCGATCCCGAAGACGGCTGGGAGGTGCGCGAGTTGGCCGGCCCCAACGGGCAGACCATGGAATGGGTCGCCATTGCGCCTGATCTGGAAGCGCACGAGGAAATGATCCTGGAATCGGCGGAATCAGGCTTCCAGAAAGGGCCGATCGAACTGCGCAGCTCCGATCAGATGCGTTTCGACGCCAGCGAGCATCGCGAACGCGCCGCCGAGCTGGAACGCGCTGGATTCCAGGTCATGCGGGTTCGGGCCGAGCACGGCATTGTCGAGGCTTCGATCTCGCGCTTCCGCCAGATCTTCCTGACCTCGATCACCGAGTTTGTCGGCCTGGCCCCGATGCTCCTGGAGAACGCGGTGATCGTGCAGTTCCTGAAGCCGATGGCGCTTTCCCTGGCGTTCGGCGTGCTGTTGTGCATGCCGGCCACCTTGATCCTGACGCCCGCGTTCTACATGATCGGCGTAGATATAAAACGCGCGACAACCGGCCTCTGGGGCTTCTACGGACGCCTCTATGGCCGGCGCGGCAAACTCGCCGCCGCCGAATAACAAAAAGCAGTCTGCATACGCTCTGGAGGCTTTATCTATGATCAACTTGACCCGGCGCGCGATGGGCGCGTCGACTGTGGCGCTGCTTGCCGGCTGCGCCACGCGCACGGCGGCGCCGGAAGCCCCGCGCGCGCCCGCCGCCATTGGCGCCTTCGGCATTGATCTCGCCGCGCGTGATCTCAGCGTCCGCCCCGGCGATGACTTCTTCCGCTACGCCAATGGTGTCTGGCTGGCCAACACGGAAATCCCGGCCGACCGTACACGCTGGGGCACGTTCGATATCCTGCGTGAAAAATCGGACAACGATCAGCGCGTCATTATCGAAGAAGTCGCGCTGGCTGGGGGCGCGCCGGGGACGAACCAGCAGAAGATCGCCGACTATTACAATTCCTTCCTCGATCAGAACGCCATTAACGCCGCAGGCATGGCCCCGATCCAGCCTGAACTGGCCGCCATCGCCGCGCTGCGCACGCATGAAGAGGTTGTGCGCTTCGCCGCGCGCCCGGATGTCAGCACCAGCTTCCCGATCGCCATCTATGTCGGCCTCGATGAGCGCAACCCCGATCGCTACCTCACCAACATGACGCATGGCGGCCTGGGCCTGCCGGAGCGCGAATTCTATCGCCGCAGCGACGGCCAGTTCCCGCAAATCCGCGAAGCTTATGTGGCGCATATCACGCGCCTGCTGACGCTGGCGGGACTGGACAATCCCGCCCAACGCGCGCGCGCCATCATGGCGTTTGAAACGCAGATCGCCGAACGCCATTGGCCGATCGCCGATCGGCGCGACCGCGATCGCACCTACAATCTGAAAACGCGCGCCGAAATCCGCGCGCTGGCCGAGCGCTTCCCGTGGGATCCGATGTTCGACGCCGCGGGCATGGGCGCGGTTCAGGAGGTGGTCATCTCCGAACTCTCAGCCATAGGCCCGCTGGCGCAATTGTGCGTTTCGACGCCGATTTCGACGTGGCGCTCCTACCTCGCCTATCACGTGGTGCGCACCAACGCATCGGTGCTGCCGCAGAACATCGACGACGAGGTGTTCGACTTCTTCGGCCGCACCCTCAGCGGCCAGCCCCAGCAGCGCGAACGCTGGAAGCGCGCTGTTCAAGCGGTGAACACGGCGCTGGGCGAAGCCGTCGGCCAGATTTACGTGCAGCGGCATTTCCCGCCGGAATCGCGCGCGCAGATGCTGGCGTTGGTGGAAAATCTGCGTACCGCCTACGGCCAGCGCATCGATCAATTGCCGTGGATGTCCGCGGAAACCAAAGCCGCCGCGCGCGAAAAGCTTGCCGCATTCCGCCCCAAGATCGGCTATCCGAACCGCTGGCGCGATTACAGCGCTCTGCAGGTCAACGCGGGAGATGCATTCGGCAACGCCAAGCGCCGCCAAGTGTTTGAGTGGAACCACGATCTCGAGCGCCTCGGCCGCCCGACCGATAAGGACGAGTGGTTCATGACGCCGCAAACGGTGAACGCCTATGACAATCCGGTGTTCAACGAGATCGTCTTCCCGGCGGCTATCCTGCAGCCGCCCTTCTTCGATCCCAATGCCGATCCGGCAGTGAACTACGGCGCCATCGGCGGCATCATCGGCCACGAAATGGGCCACGGTTTCGACGATCAGGGCGCAAAGTCCGACGCGCAGGGCGTGCTGCGCGATTGGTGGACGCCCGAAGACGCAGAACGCTTCCGCGCCGTCACCGATCGGCTGGTGGCGCAATATGATGCGTTCACGCCCCTGGAGGGCATCAATGTGAACGGCCGGCTCACGCTCGGCGAGAACATCGGCGATAATGGCGGCCTGCAGGTCTCCTATCACGCCTACAATCTCTCGCGGAACGGCGCGGCCGCGCCTGTGCTTGAAGGCGTCACGGGCGATCAGCGCTTCTTCCTCGGCTGGGCGCAAGCCTGGCGCGCGCTGATCCGCGATGCGGCGCTGCGCAACCAAATCCTCACCGATCCGCACTCGCCCAGCATCTATCGCTGCAACGGCACGGTGCGGAACATGGATGCCTGGTACGCCGCCTTCGACATCCAACCGACGGACGCCCTCTACCTGCCGCCCGATCAGCGCGTTACGGTCTGGTAGCCGGCGACCGCCCGCTTCGCCGCGCCGGCGCGGGCGTTCATCGCAACAGGTTTGACCCTGCAGGGCCCCGCGTCCGACCGCTATCAAAAGGTCGGGCGCGGGCTTCGCTTTTGCGCGGGCGCGCGCCGAGAGTCTGGAGCCAACCTATGCCCGCTATGACACGCCGCGCCGTCGGCGCTTCCTCAATCGCCCTGCTCGCCGGCTGCGCCACGGCAAGCGGCGGCCAGATCGCCGCACGGGCGCCGGCGGCCATCGGCGCATTCGGAATCGACCTATCCGGCGGCGATCCCAGCGTGCATCCCGGCGACGACTTCTTCCGCCACGCCAACGGCGCATGGCTCGCCAACACCGAAATCCCCGCCGACCGCACCCGCTGGGGCACGTTCGACATCCTGCGCGACAAAGCCGATCGCGATCAGCGCGTCATCATCGAGGAAGTGGCGCTCGCCGGCGGCGCGCCAAATTCGAACCAGGAAAAGATCGCCAACATCTACAACACCTATCTCGATCAGGACGCGATCGACGCCGCCGGCCTGGCCGCGCTCGGCGCCGATCTCGCCGTCATCGAATCGGCGCGCACACATGAGGACGTCATGCGCCTGATGGGGCGCGCCGACATCGCCGCCAATGGGCCGATCGTGGCCTTCATCGGCCTCGATTCGCGCCAGCCTGATCGTTACATCGTCACCTTCACGCACGGCGGCATCGGCATGCCAGAGCGCGAATATTATCGCCGCGCCGACGCCCAGTTCCCGCAGATCCGCGAAGCGTATCTCGCCTATATCGAACGCGTGCTGAGCTTGGCCAACCAAGACGACGCCGCCGCCAAGGCGCGCGCCATCCTGGCGCTCGAAACCCAAATCGCGGAGCTGCACTGGCCTATCGCCGATCGCCGCCAGCGCGACCGCACCTATTTCCTGCAAACCCGCGATGAGCTGCGCGCCATCGCCCCGCGCTTCCCCTGGGACGCCGGGCTTGAGGCCGCGCAGGTGGGCGATGTGCGGGAAGTTGTGGTGCGCGAAATGAGCGCCATGCGCCCGCTGGCGGATCTCTTCATGGCGACGCCCGTGAGCACCTGGCGCACCTACCTCGCCTTCCATTGCATCAACAACCGAACCGACGTGCTGCCGCGCGCGTTCGATGAGGCCAGTTTCGATTTCTACGGCCGGCGCCTCAATGGCCAGCCCGAGCCGCGCGAGCGCTGGAAGCGCGCGATCGATGCGGTCAACGGCGCCATGGGCGAAGCGGTCGGCGAACTTTACGTCG
>JAEUMU010000118.1 GCA_016791325.1 Hyphomonadaceae bacterium | reverse complement strand
GCTTATCACGCTGGACGCGCGGGCGCTGGAGCGTTTTGCGTTCTTGCCCGCCGATTGGCCGGCGATGAGCCTGGAGGAAGCGCGCGCGCGCGCGCAGCGCCGCCGCGAAATGGAGCAAGCGCCGCGCGCGGCCCCAATCGAACCGCCGCCGGCGTCCCCCCCTGAACCCCAGCCGCCGCAAGCAGCGCCTGAGCTTGAAGCTGCGCCCGAGCCCGAGCCCGAGCCGCCCGCCCCGCCGCCGGCGGCCGACCCAACGCCGCCGGAAGAAACCGCGGCGGATCAATTGGCCGGCGGCGCACCGCAATCGGAAGCGCCAAGCGCCGATGACGGCGATGCGCACGCGGCGGATGAAGAAGAGGCGCCGCCGCCCGCCCTTGAACCGGCGCCCGCGCCCGCGCCTCTGGAGGCGGCCGCACCTCCACCTGCGCCCGCCGCCTCCGAAGCGCCTGCCGAACCGGAGCGCGCGCGCGCTGCCGCCAAGCGCAGCGCACCCACGGAGGCGCTGGCGCAATCCGATGCGCCGACGTCGCGGGCGCAATCGATCCGCGAAGGAGATGTCCCGCGCGCGCAGGCCGACGCCACCGCCTTTGCGCCGAAGAAACTGCGCCGCGGCACGCCCGAACTGGTGCGCATCGTCATCCATCAGCCCAAGCAATTGCGCGACGTAATCAAAGCCGCGCGCAAGATCGACCCTCAGGCCGAACCGGCGCCGCAAAGCATGGGCATCGGCGAGATCGCCTTAGGGGCGCACATCGGCGTGGCGCTCGAAGTGCGGGGCGCGGCCTGCGAAGGCGCGCTGCAGCGGCGGCGGTGGAACGGAGAGCCGATCGACTTTTCCTTTACCGCCGAAGCCGAGGACGACGCCAAGCAGGCGGTGTTTCTGGCGCGTGTGTTCGTGGACGACGCCCAGATCGGCGTGCTGGCCTTCACACGCAAAATCATCGGCGCCGCCAAGAAGCCCGCATCAACCGGCGACGTGCGCCTGAAGCGCCACAAGCGCGTGTTCCTTTCCTATTCCAGCGCCGATCGCGAAACCGTCTCCGCTATCGCCACAGCATATGCCATGGCCGGCGTCGCGCATTTCTGGGACCGCACCTCGCTGCAATCCGGTGAAGAATGGGGCCCGCGCCTGCGCCGCGAAATCGATCGCGCCGATCTGTTTCATTTGTGCTGGTCGAAGGCGGCGGCGCAGTCGGAGTGGGTGGATAAGGAGGCGACGCACGCCTTGCAGCGCCGCCGCCGCAGCCGCGGCAAGACGCCAGACATCACGGTGCAGATGCTCGATGGGCCGCCCTGGGCGGCGCACCCGCCGCATCTCGACAGCATCAATTTCGATGATTTCGTCCGTGCCGCGATTGTCGGCTATGCGCGCGGCGATGGGCAAACCTAGACGGTGCGCTCACGGCGCCTCCAGCCCCTCGCACAGCCGCGCCAACAGGCGCTCGCGGGCGGCGTCATCGGGGGCGGCGTCGAGGTGCTGCTGCAATTGCGCGAGAAATTCCGAGCGCGCATTGTGCCAATCGAACGAAGCGACGGCGGCAGGGTTGAGCCGCGGCGCCTGCGGCGCTTCCGCCACCGCCAACGCGCCCGGCGATAGCTCATACATCTGATCCAGCGCAGCGACGATAACCGCGCCCGCAGCGTTCGACGCGATCAATCTGCGGCGCAAGCCTGATGCGTTTTCCGGCTCTCCGTGCGTCAGCAACACGCCGCCGCTGATCGGCGCGCGCGCCTGAACCCAGCGCACCAAGCCCTGCGCATCAGCATGGCCGGAATAGGCGCCGAGATTGCGCACGCGCGCGGCCACCCGTATCTCGTCGCCCTGAATGCGCACTGCCGTCTTGCCCTCCTGCAGAAAACGGCCAAGCGTTCCCGGCGCCTGAAATCCGACCAGCAGCACAGTCGCCTCAGAGCGCCACAATTGGCGCTTCAGATGATGGCGCACGCGGCCCGCGTCGCACATGCCGCTGCCGGCGATGATCACATGCCAGCCATGCACGCGCTCAATGGCGCGGCTTTCATCCACTCCCTCCGTGAACTTCAGCCAGCCGGATTCCCGCAACTTGGAGAACGTCTTCGCATCGCCGTCGACGGCGCCATGGCGCAGGAACACGTCGCACGCCCGCACCGCGAGCGGGGAATCAATAAAAATCGGCCCCGGCGGCGCCTGATTGGCCTCGATGAGCTCAAGTAGATCGACAATCAATTCCTGCGTCCGCTCCACCGCGAAGGCGGGGATAAGCAGCGGGCCGCCGGCGGTGTGCGCGGCCATGATTTCCGCGGCAAACACACTTTTGCGCTCGGCCCGGCTGAGCGCGGGCCGCTCCACATCGCCATACGTGCTTTCAAGGATGACATGATCCACGCCCGCCGGGCCCTCGGGATCGCTCTCGAACAAGCGCCCGCCCGGGCCGACATCGCCGGAGAACAGCAATCTCTGCGAAGGCCCTGCCCCCTCCACCTCGATCTCGATGGAAGCTGCGCCCAGAATGTGGCCTGCGTTCCACCAACGCGCGCGCATGCCCGGCGCTACGTCGATCCAATCGCCAAGCGGCGTCGCCACGAACAGGCGCAGAGATTGCTCAGCATCGGCCTTTGTGTAAATCGGCGAGACTTCCTTCTGCCCGTGGCGCTGATTGCGCCGGTTCAGCGCTTCCACCTCCATCTCTTGAATCGCGCCTGCATCCGGCAGCAAGACGCCGCACAGCGCGATAGTGGCGGGCGTGGCGTAGATCGGCTTGGTGAAGCCCGCACGCGCAAGCTTCGGAATGAGACCAGTGTGGTCCACGTGCGCGTGCGTGACCAGCAACGCGTCGACGCGGGAGAGATCAAAAGGAAAGGCGCCGTAATTGAGCGCCTTCAGCGTTTTCGAGCCCTGGAACATGCCGCAATCGATCAACACTGCGGCCTTCGGCGTGCTCAGCAGCATGCACGATCCGGTGACGCAGCCGGCCGCGCCAAAAACTTGTAAGCGCGCGTTCAAGGCGTTCCTCCACCAAAGCAATGCAGGCCACGCCCGAACTTGCGCAATCTCAGCCAAGACTCCAAGCGCCCATTTGATCCGCCTCAAGCGGACGCGGGTCGCCGCGCCTAACTTGGCCGGCCAGCGCGCCGCCGGCGCCCAGCACGAGCCAGGCCCAAATGTCGGAATTGACGGAAACGCTGATGCGAAAAATCCACGCGCTCGAGCAAGAACTGGAGGCGGAGTTCGCCAAGCAGCGCGCCGGCCTGCGCTTCGGCCTGGAGCGCGGCAAAGTTCTGTTTGAAGCGGAGGTCGCCCGGCGCCATCGCCAATTGCGGCGCAGCCTTGGGCCGTATCTCCTCAACGCCAATCCTCTGTTCGTGCTGAGCGCGCCGGTGATCTATTCGCTGATCATCCCGTTCGCTCTGATTGATCTTTGGGTCTCGATCTATCAGGCCGTCTGCTTTCGCGTTTACGGCATCCCTCAAGTGGAACGGCGGCGCTACATGGTGTTCGATCGCGCCGGTCTTCCTTATCTCAACGCGCTTGAGAAACTGAACTGCGCCTACTGCTCTTATGCGAACGGCGTCATCGCCTATATCCGCGAAGTGGGCGCGCGCACCGAACAATATTGGTGCCCGATCAAGCACGCGCGCCGCGTGCTGGGCGCGCATCCGCGTTACGGCGCTTTCGCGGATTATGGCGATGGCGAAAATTATCAGGCGCACCTGCGCCGGCAACGCCAAGACCTGAACGCACCCCCACCCGACGGCGCGACCTAAGCGGCATCAGAGGTTGGAGCGCCAGCTGCGCCCTGACAGCTTCCCGGTGCGGGGGGGGATGGGATGGAAAGCGAAATCAGGGCGCGCCGCCGGCCGCGTAGCCGCGACGACAACACCTTAGCGCCGCCGCGAACCGCCACATTGAGCCTTATCAATTCACTGCAGAAGGTTAGCGCGCGAGGGCGTGGGCCCGACAGGATTCGAACCTGTAACCAGACCGTTATGAGCGGCCGGCTCTAACCGTTGAGCTACGGGCCCACAATATGCGCCGTGCATCTGCGATAGCAGGCGCCGCGCCGTCAAGACGTATTGGATTTCACGGCGGAAGGAAATGGCCCTGGGCCGAATTGGCCGGGCTGCTTTACGCCGCCGCGCGCGCGCATTCGCCCTCGAACAGCGCCCACAATTCCGCGCGCACGCGCCCAGGATCCTCCAGCGTGCAGATGGACTTGCGCCGCGCCTGCGCCGGGGGGCCGAACACCGCATCTATGCTCCACGCAATGTGCTTGCGCGCGATGCGCAGGCCCAACGCGCCGCCGTAGAATCCCAGCGTATGCTCATAAAGCTCGAGCAGGGAATCGCGCAGTTGCACCAGCGGCGGCGCTTTCGCTTCACCGCCGCCGTGCAGCGCGCGCTCGATCGCGCCAGCCAGCCACGGCTTGCCCTGCGCAGCGCGCCCGATCATCACGCCGGCCGCGCCGGACTCCGCAAGGGCGCGCCGCGCATCCTCGGCGCTGGCGATGTCGCCATTGGCGATAACAGGAATATCCACGGACTCCGTCACCGCGGCGATGGCGCGCCAATCGGCCTGGCCGGTGTAGAATTGGCAGCGTGTGCGGCCGTGCACCGTGATCATGCGCACGCCAACGGCCGCGGCGGCGCGGGCGATCTCCGGCGCGTTGAGGCTCGCGTGGTCCCAGCCGAGGCGCATCTTCAGCGTCACCGGCAGCGTCGTCGCACGCACGGTGGCTTCGATAAGCTGCAGCGCCCGCGCCGGATCGCGCATCAGCGCCGAACCGCAAAGCCCGGAGGTGACGCTCTTGGAGGGGCAACCCATGTTGATATCGATCACATCGGCGCCTGCGTCCGCCGCCATGCGCGCGCCTTCGCCCATCCAGCGCGGCTCACGCCCAGCCAGTTGAATCACCAACGGCGTGATGATCCCCGCGCCAGCGGCGCGGCGCACCATATCCATCCGCGCGCGCGCCAGTTCCTCGGACGCGACCATCTCCGAGACACAATAGGCGCCGCCGAACGCCTTCACCTGCCGGCGGAACGGGATATCCGTCACGCCCGCCATGGGCGCGAGCGCGACAAGAGGCGGAGTTTGGCCAGGATCGAACACGGGCGCCGATCTCCCCTCCGCGCGCGGCGGTGTCAACCGCATTCAGCCCGCCTGCTGCGCGCGCAGCAACGCCGCCGCCAGTTCACGCGCCCGCCCTGCCGGCTTGCCTACCAATTGCGACAGCGAGCGCCCGAACAGCCCCGCCCCCATCGCCATCATCACGGCGACAAGGATGAGATCCTCCGCTTCCGCCGCGTCCACGTCGCCACGCGCCGCGCGCTGCGCCACTACATCACGCACCGCCTTGCGCACGCGTGTCAGCCGCCGCCACTCTCCGGTGAGCTCCAGCCAGGCCGCCAGGCGCGCGGCGCCGCGCGTCTCGAATACATCGAACAGCGCCGCCACCGCCCCCTCCGTGACCGCATCGGGCGGCGCACGCGAAGAAATGGCGAGAATATCGGCCACCAACTGATCGACCATGTGATCCATCAGCGCCGCGTGCAGGGTATCGATGCCGCCGAAATGATGCAGCACCGTGCCGTTGGCGACACCAGCCGCCGCCGCCACATCCGCCAGCTTCAGCGCCAGCGGCCCGCGCTCCACCAACACCGCTTCGGCCGCCGCAAGGATGTGGGCGCGCGCCTGCTCGGGGCTGCGGCGGAGGCGGCTGGCTTGCGCTGTTGACATTTTTGTCAATAAACGCCAATTTGCGCCTCGGGGCAAGCCCAAGTGCAGAAGAGTGCGCCCATGACCGCCAAATCCACCCCAGCCGACGTCGCCATTCCCGCGCGCGACATCCACTTCGATGTGGCCGCGGCGCGCGAGGGCCACTGGCTCGGCGGCGATCCTGTCGGCACTGCGGTGTTCAACGCGCTTTCACTCACCTTTCCCGATGGCGAGCGCATGTTCGTCGAGGCCGTGCGCCATTATCGCAACAGCGTGAGCGGCAAGCTGGCCGAAGATGTGCGCGGCTTCGTCGCCCAGGAAGCGATCCACGCGCGCGAACACCATACGCTCAATCAACTGATCGATCGCAACCGTTACCCGGTGGCGGAAATCGAAGCCAGCGTACGCGAACGGATCGCCTTCGCACGCTCGCGCGGGCCGATGCGCA
>JAEUMU010000111.1 GCA_016791325.1 Hyphomonadaceae bacterium | reverse complement strand
CCGCGAGCTGCGCCGCGATGCTTATGTAGATGAGGCGGGCTTCGTCGATCGCGGCGCGGTGGCTGATCTCTATCGCAACGGCGCCACCATCATCCTGCAACAAGCGCATCAATTTGAGCCCGCTTTGGGGGCGTTTTGCAGGGCTCTGGAGCATGTGTTCTCCTCGCACGTGCAGACCAACCTCTACCTGACACCGGCCAATGCGCAGGGTTTCCGCACGCACTACGATAATCATGACGTGTTCGTGCTTCAGGTCTCCGGGCAGAAGGCGTGGCGGCTTTACGGCACGCCGATCGACACTCCCTATCGCGGCGAAGCGTTTCATTCGGGGGAGCACCAAAGCGGAGCGATCAGCCGCGAGTTCGTGCTGAAGGCTGGCGATTGCGCCTACGTGCCGCGCGGTATGATGCACGACGCTTCAACCTCGGGCAGCGATCCTTCGCTCCATATCACTGTAGGGCTCATCACGCGCACATGGGCAGACCTCATGCTGGAGGCGGTCTCGGAAGTAGCGCTGCGTTCGCCCAACTTGCGCCGCAGCCTTCCCGCCGGATTCGCCTCGCGCGAGTTCGATCGCAGCGCCGCGCGTGCGACTCTCAAATCTCTCGCCGAAGAATTGGCGAAAGAGCTGCAGCTCGATCCAGCGCTTGATCTGATGGCCGACACGTTCATCCGATCGCGCGCGGCCGACAATCGAGGCGCCATCGCCGAAGCTGCGCGCCCCATCGGGGCGAACGAGACATTCCGAGCGCGCGCCTACGTTCCCTTCCGCATCGCCGAGGATACAAAAGGGGTTGTGGTGATCGCGCCCGGCGGAGAACTGATGTTCGCGCCTGCGCTGAAGGAGGCCGTCGAACGCGCGCTCAACGGCGCCGCGTTCGCGCCGCAGACTTTGAATGTGGCGGAGGCGGCCGAAATCAGCGCACGCCTCTTGGCCTATGGGCTGATCGAGCGGGTCTGAAATCTGCGCCCGCCGCCGCTTCCCGGCGGCTCGTCACTTAAGCCTTGAAGGGCGCGCCCGCCCAGGCCACTTGCGGGTCCAGACATCATGGCTGGAGCCCCAATGACCCAATTCACGCGCCGCGCCGTCACGGCTTCCTCCTTGGCTCTGCTGGCAGGCTGCGCCACAGGCGCAGGCGGCGCAACCGCCCCAGCACGGGGTCGCCCAGCCATCGGGACGTTCGGCATCGACATGAGCGCTGTGGATACGAGTGTGCGGCCCGGCGACGATTTCTTCCAATACGTCAACGGAACCTGGCTCAACGCCAACACCATTCCCGCCGATCGCGTTTCGTGGGGCACCAACGAAATGCTGATCGTGAAGGCCGAGCACGACGTGCGCGCCATCATCGAGGAAGCGGCCTTGGCCGGGGGCTCGCCAGGCACGAACCAACGCAAGATCGCTGATTTTTACAACGCCTATCTCGATCAAGACACGATCAATGCCCGCGGCATCGAGCCGATCATCGCGGCGCTGACAGAAGCGCGCGCGCTGCGCACGCACGAAGATGTGGTGCGATTCGTGGGCCGGCCCGGCGCCGGCGTCACCTTCCCTATCTCGATCTCGATCGGCTTGGACGAAGGCAATCCCGATCGTTACCTCGCGCAGATCACGCACGCTGGGCTGGGGATGCCGGAGCGCGAATATTATCGCCGCACCGACCGCCAGTTCCCGGAACTGCGCACGCAATATGAGGCTGCCTGCGCACAGATGCTGACGCTTCTGGGCTTTGACGACACTGCGCCCAAGGCGCGTGCGATCGTTCGGCTGGAGACGGCGATCGCCGAATTGCACTGGCCAGTGGCCGACCGGCGCGAGCGCGAACGCACCTACAATTTGATGACGCGCGCGCAAGTGCAGGCGCTTTCGCGCCGCTTCCCGTGGAGCGCCTATCTCGATGCACGTGGCTTGAGCGGTGAGAACGAATTCGTCGTTGCCGAATTGAGCGCCATCGGGCCGCTGGCCGATCTGGTGGTGGCGACACCGGTGGAGACATGGCGCTATTACTTGGCGTGGCACTACACGCGCACGAAGGCGCACGTTCTGCCGAGCCCGATCGACGAGGTGAATTTCGGCTTCTTCGGCCGCGCGCTGAGCGGCCAGCCTCAGCAGCGCGAACGCTGGCAGCGCGCAATCCAAGCCAGCAACACCGTGCTTGGCGAGGCCATCGGCCAGCTTTATGTCGCGCGGCATTTCCCGCCCGAAGCAAAAGCGCAAGTGCTGGAGCTGGTGGAAAACATGCGCCGCGCTTATGGCGAACGCATCGATCAGCTCTCCTGGATGAGCGAAGAGACAAAGGTGATCGCGCGCGAGAAGCTAGCGTCCTTCCGGCCCAAGATCGGCTATCCGGATCGTTGGCGCGACTATTCGGGGCTCGACATCCGCGCCGGCGACGCGTTCGGAAATCAGATACGCTACGCGCAATGGGAGTGGGCCTACGATCTCGCGCGCCTTGGCCGGCCGAGCGATCGCGAGGAGTGGTTCATGGTCCCCCATGCGGTGAACGCCTATTACAATCCCCCGTTCAACGAGATCGTATTTCCAGCCGGCTACCTGCAGCCGCCCCTGTTTGATCCAAACGCCGACACCGCCGTCAATTACGGCGCCATCGGCGGCGTGATCGGCCACGAAATGGGTCATGGATTCGATGACCAAGGCGCGAAATCCGACGCGCGCGGCGTGCTGCGCGATTGGTGGAACGCCGAAGATGTGACGCGCTTCCGCGCCGTGACCGATCGCTTGGCGGATCAGTACAGCCAGTTCGAGCCGTTGCCGGGCCTGCATCTCAACGGCCGGCTTTCGCTGGGAGAAAACATCGGCGATTGCGGCGGATTGCAGGTGGCATTGCACGCCTACCGCATCGCGCTCAATGGCGCGGAGCCGCCTGTGCTGGAAGGCACAACGGGGCTGCAGCGCTTCTTCATGGCGCGCGCGCAGCACAGAAAACAGCTGGTGCGTGAGCAGCAATTGCGAAATCAGGTGATGACCGGCCCGCACTCACCCGCGCGCTATCGCATCAACGGCGTGGTGCGCAACATGGACGCCTGGTACGAGGCGTTCAGTGTCGAGCCCGGCGACGCGCTTTACCTGCCGCCCGAAGAGCGCGTGACGATCTGGTGATCAGAGCGCCTCAGCGCGGCGGCGGAAGCCGCCGTGCGCGGCGTGGCAAAGCGCAACACCCAGCGCATCGGCTGCATCGGCGCTGACATCGCCGGCCGTCGGCAGCAGGCGGCGCACCATGAAGGCGACTTGCGTTTTATCGGCGCCGCCAGCGCCGACGACCGCTTTCTTGATTGTGGTCGGCGCATATTCGGCGACAGGCAGCCCAGTGCGGGCTGCCGCCGCCAACGCGACGCCGCGCGCCTGCCCCAGCGCCAGCGCCGCGCGCGCATTTGAATTCACAAACGTCTCTTCCACAGCCGCTTCGTGGGGATTGTATTGCGCAATCACAGCGCTGACGCCTTCAAACACATCGTGCAGGCGTGAAGCGAGCTGCTGCTGCGGCGACGGCTTGATCACGCCATGCGCCACATGGCTGAGGCGCGCGCCATTACTCAACACCAATCCCCAACCGCAACGATTGAGGCCGGGATCGACGCCGAGAATAAGGATAGCGCTCATGCGTTCTTCTCCCGCGCATCAAGCGCGAGTCGCGCTGCTACGGCTACATAGATTGTCCAAAATAGATTGTTGGCTTCCATCACGTGGCTTTCGCTCAAAGTGTAGAGCGCAAACGCAGCGATGAAGGCCGGCGCCCAGAGGCCCGCGCGCGCATCGAAGGCTGAGCCCAGGCCTCGCGCGAGCGTTGATGCGAGGCTGAGGGCAAACACGCCAACGCCAACGCGCCCAAGGCCAAGCGAAAGCTCAAGCCATCCCGAGTGCGCGGAAGCGACCTCCCAGTTCACCGCTTGGCGCACCCAGAAGGCGGGGCCGGCATCGAGCTCCCAGAATGCGCCATAACCGAAACCAAGCCACGGCCGCGCGGCGACGTGCGGCGCGGCGGCTTCCCAGATTTCAGTGCGTCCCGTGAGCGTGAGATCGCGCCCGAGCGCGCCAACGATCAGATCAGGCGCCAGCAACACGATGGCGGCGCCAAGCAGCACCGCCGCCAGCGCGCCGGCGATCACCAGCACCGCCTGCAGCGGCCCGCGCCGCGCCAGCATGCACGCGCCGATAACGCCAAGCCCCAGCAGCATCGCCACCAGGGCAGTCTTCGATGTCGAGAGAAAAATCAGCGCAAGCGCGCCAAACGCACAGGCAAGCCAAACGCGACGCCGCTGCGGCGCGACAAACGCCGCGGCGATGCACGCCGGCGCGCCAAGCGCCATAATGCCGCCGAGCGTGTTCTTGTGCGTCCACAGCCCGCCCCAGGCGCCGGGATGCTCCATCGCCATGCGCCCTATGCCAGGCGCGAGCACACCCACAAGCAGCGAGCCGATCACCAACGCCCCGACCGCGCCGGCGACAATTTCGATCAGCGTGCGCCACTCATAGCGCCAGGCGAGGTAAAGGCCGAAGCCCATCGTCAGCGCCAGCCAAACCGAACGCCGCAGCGTGGCGCCGGACTCGATCGACCAGAGCGTGGAGGCGAACGCCAACGCCACAAGCGCCAGCAACAGCGGCGCCGCGCGCATCGCGGCCCATGCCTCAGCGCGCCCCCGCCACGCCGCCCACGCGAGCAACCCCATAGCGGGCGCGAAGAAGATGCGGGCAAAGCCCGGCGGCTCTGTCGCGCCCTGGGCCTGAGCCCACGCGGCGAAAAACGGTTCGGAAAACTGGGCGAGGCACAGCGCGGCGAGCACGGGCTCCCAGCGCCGCAAGCCGGCCTGGGCGCCAAGCGTGTAAGCGGGCGCGTGCGCGAGCGTCATTGGGTCAAAGGCCTTGCGCCTTATTCGTTGCGAAAGCGTGTATCCCCGGCCACCATGGCGGGCGGCTTCGGGAGGATGCTCATGCGGAAGATGTTGGCGGCGTTGGGTTTCGGCCTTGCGCTGAGCGTGGGCGGCGCGGCGCACGCGCAGACCGACAACCCCGCCGCACGCAGCACTGCGCGCGAGATTTTCGCGCACATCGTGGCTATGGATACCTCCATCAACGGGCTGCAGACGCCCGCCATGGCGCAATTTCTGGCGCAGCGCTTTCGCGCCGGCGGGTTCGCGCCCGAAGACGTAACGATCGTGCCGGTGGAGAATACGGCGGCGCTGGTGGTGCGCTATCGCGGCGACGGCACGGGCGGGCGCCCGATCTTGCTGCTGGGCCACATGGATGTGGTGACGGCGGTGCGCAGCGATTGGGAGCGCGATCCGTTTACGCTGGTGGAGGAAAACGGCTTCTTCTTCGGCCGCGGAGCTTCCGACAACAAGGCCGGCATCGCCCTGCTGACGACGACGTTCCTGCAGCTGCGCGCCGAAGGGTTCACGCCCACGCGCGACCTTATTCTGGTGTTCAGCGGCGACGAGGAAACCACCACCCTCTCCACCCGCACCTTGCTGCGCGATCATCGCCAACTGCTCGGCGATGCGGAGTTCGCCCTCAACTCCGACGGCGGCGGCGGCGATCTACGCGAAAGCGATGGCGCGCCCAGCGCCTATTACATTCAGACGGCGGAGAAAACTTTCGCCACCTTCACGCTAACAGCGCGCAATCCTGGCGGCCATTCCTCAGCGCCACGGCCGGACAACGCCATTTTCGATCTGACCGAGGCGATTACGCGGCTGCGCGCTTATGCGTTTCCAGTGATGTGGAATGAAACGACGCTTGCTTCCTTCCGCGCCGGCGCCACCGCGGCACCCGCGCCCCTGGCGGCGGCGCTGCGCCGCTTCGCGGAACGCCCCAGCGCACAACGCGGCGAAGCGCTGCAAGCGCAGGCGCCGACCATGGCTGGACAATTGCGCACCACATGCGTGCCGACGCGGCTGGCGGCGGGCCATGCTGACAACGCCTTGCCGCAATCGGCGGTGGCGACGGTCAATTGCCGGATTTTTCCGGGCGTGGCCGTGAATGAGGTGCAGGCACAATTGCAGCGCCTCGCGGGCGCGCAAGTGGAGGTTACGCTGCGGAGCGACTTGCCGGCGACGGACGCCTCGCCGCTGCGGCCCGATATTCTCGAGGCGATCGCCACAGCCGTGCATGCGCGCCATCCCGGCGTGCCTTTGATCCCCATGATGGCGCCGTATTACACCGACGGCATGTTCTATCGCGCCGCCGGCATTCCGACGTACGGCGTGGGCGAGATTTTCATGAAGAACAGCGACGCCTTCGCGCATGGCCTGAACGAGCGCGTGCCGGTTGAGGCGTTCTATAACGGCCTTGACCACTGGCGCCTGCTGATCGGCGCGCTGGCGGGGCCGCGCTAAAAAGAAAGGGCGCTTCCTGAGGAAGCGCCCTTTTGATGAGAGTGCCGGCCTAAGCCTTAAGCGCTCTGCGCCTCGGCGGCGCCATGGCAATATTTGAACTTCTTGCCGGAGCCGCAGGGGCACGGCGCGTTGCGGCTGACCTTGCCCCACGTGCGCGGATCGTGGCGATCGAAGCCATCCGGCGCGAGCGGATGCATCTCGTCGCGGATCGCCATTTCGTTTTCGCCGGTATCCGGATTCTGGTGGATCTCGTATGTCTTGGCCGGGATTTGCGGCTTGGGCAACTGCTCCTCCGCCTGGCCGATCTGCAGGCGCAGCAGCATGCGCGTAACGGTTGTGCGCAGATCCAGCAGCATGCGCTCAAACAACGTGAACGCTTCGGTTTTGAACTCGTTCAGCGGATCGCGCTGCGCGTAGCCGCGCAAGTGGATGACCGAGCGCAGGTGATCGAGCAGCGAAAGGTGCTCGCGCCAGCGCATGTCCACGACGGAAAGCAGCACTTGCTTTTCCACCGCGCGCAAACGCTCCGGCCCCAACATCGCGGCCTTCTGCGCATAGGCCTGATCGACCGCGCGCGTCAGCCGCTCGATGATTTCAGCCTGCGCAATGCCTTCTTCGGCGGCCCATTGATCGACCGGCGATGCGAAGCCGAAAATCTCTTCCGCCTCGATCATCAACTCGGGCGTGTTCCATTGCTCGGGATAGGCCTTTTCCGGCATGTGCCGCCAGACCAGCTTTTCCACAACGTCATGGCGCATGTCGCGCACGATGGGCGCAACATCGGCGGTGCGCATGAATTCGATGCGCTGCTCGAAAATGGCTTTGCGCTGATCGTTGATGACGTCGTCGTATTTCAGCAGGTTCTTGCGAATTTCAAAGTTACGCTGCTCGACGCGGCGCTGCGAAGTTTCAAGCGCCTTGTTCATCCAGGGGTGAACGATGGCCTCGCCTTCCTTGATGCCCAGGCCGCGCATGATGGCGTCCAGCCGTTCGGCCGCGAAAATGCGCAGCAGATCATCTTCAAGGCAGATATAGAATTTCGAGCGGCCCGGATCGCCCTGACGGCCAGTCCGCCCGCGCAGCTGGTTATCGATGCGCCGGCTTTCGTGGCGCTCGGTGCCAAGCACGTAGAGGCCGCCAGCTTCCAGCGCCACGCGCTTCTTCTGTTCGATGTCGGCGGCGATCTCGCGCTTCAGCGCCGTGATCTGATCGGGCGTTTCATCGCCCTTCAGCGCCGCTTTCAGGCGCATATCAAGATTGCCGCCGAGCTGAATATCCGTGCCGCGGCCGGCCATGTTGGTGGCGATCGTCACGGCGCCAGGCACGCCGGCTTGCGCCACGATCTGTGCTTCCTGCTCGTGATAGCGCGCGTTCAGCACTTGGTGCGGGATGCCGCGCTGCTTCAAAAGCGTAGAGAGATATTCCGATTTTTCGATCGAAACCGTGCCGACCAGGATGGGCTGCTTCTTGCGGTGCGTCTCTTCGATGTCGGTCAGGATGGCGGCGTATTTCTCGCCGGCGGTGCGATAGACCTCATCGTCATCATCGATACGCTTGACGGGACGGTTGGTGGGGATTTCCACCACGTCGAGCTTATAGATGTCGCCAAACTCCGACGCTTCGGTGGCGGCGGTGCCGGTCATGCCGCCAAGCTTGTCGTAGAGGCGGAAATAGTTCTGGAACGTGATTGACGCCAGCGTCTGGTTT
>JAEUMU010000052.1 GCA_016791325.1 Hyphomonadaceae bacterium | reverse complement strand
TAGCCGCCCGCTGGGATGCGGTGGAGCCACCCGAGGGGTATGACGGGCCGGATTGGCGTTGCTGAGGCCGTCACACACTTAGGACAGCACCCCATGCCGGCAGGATATTCAGGCGCGCCATTGGCGAAAAAGCTAGGCTTCGCCGAGGGCGAGGCGCTCTACGCCAAGGCCATGCCCGAGAGCGTCCGGGCCGAAATCGAGGCCCACGCGCGTCCTCGCTACCTCGCCCGCCCGGCCAAGGATCTCCCCGCCGCGCACCTCTTTCACACCAGCGCCGCCAGCCTCGCCGCCGATTTGGAGCGCCTGCGCCCGCTGCTGGCGCCGGCCGGCATGATTTGGGTGTCGTGGCCCAAGAAGGCCGCCAAACGCCCCACCGACATCACCGAGGACGTGATCCGGGCGCTGGCCCTGCCGCTTGGCTATGTTGATGTGAAGGTCTGCGCCGTCGATGCGGTCTGGTCGGGCCTCAAACTTGTGATCCGCAAGTCGCAGCGCTGAACAAGCGCCCGCGCCTGGGAACAAGCCCGGGCGCCCGCCGTTTTCTTCCCGGGCGGGAGGAAGAGGGCTGATGTCATGGCGTTCGACGGCGCGCGCGTTTCCCAAACCGCAATTCTCCCATCCCCGATCGCCAGCGAGGCGTGGCGGCGCAGCGAGCGCTTTGCGCTGCTGCTCGGCGTCAGCGCCCTCGGCGCGGCGGCCGGCTTCGCCGGCACGCTCGCCAGCGGCCGGTTCGATCTTTGGGTGCTGGCGGTGATCGCCGCCCCCGTGCTCGCGCTGACGCTCTATCTCACCGGCGCCACGCTGACGGAAGCGTTGGAGCGGCGGGCGCACGGTTGCGCCGGCGCGTGCATGTTGCACGTTGCCGCGATCCTGGCGTGGCCGCTGACGGCGCTGTTCACGCCGCTCTCCGCCGCCATCTTCTGGATTGCCCCGTTGGCGGCGCTGAGCGCGCTGGTGCTGTTCGCCTCGTGCTGGAGTGGCGCGCCGCGCGCCATCTATCGCATGGCCGGGCAGGGTGCGCTCGTGGCCGCGTTGGCCGCGCATCAGGGCGTGTTCGTCATCCTGGGCTGAGGCCCACCTGCGACACCGCCGCGCGCTGGCGCGCCGCCAGTGCATCTGTCGAAAAGCCTTCAATGCTCGCGGCGAACATGGCGCCGAAATTCATCTCCGCGCGCAGATGCAGGAACGCCGCGCCCAGCCCAATCGCGGCGCGGTCCATGAACACGAACTCGCGCGGGATCAGCACCGGCCCGAGCGTCTTCAACCGCTTGCGAACCGCCATCGCTTCGCGGCGGCCATATTCCGCCGGCGGCACGTCATCGGCGATGGTGCGCACGCGATCGTCCAACAGCGGCCCATAGATAAAGCGCGCCCACATCGTCAGCGCGTCGATCAGCTCGGCATTGAGGTTCTTAAAGCCCCACACCTCATACGCATGCGCCACCTGCTCCATATCGCCGGCCCGAAGGCCGCGATACAGGCCGACGACGCCGTCGAGAAAGCGCGGCGGGAAGATTCGCACGCAGCCGAAATCCAGCAAATGCAGGCGCTCGGCGTTCTCGGTCAGCGCGTAATTGCCCAGATGAGGATCCCCATGAATGACGCCATAGTGCGTCATCGGCCCCCACCACGCCTTGAACAGCAGCGCCGCGATGCGGTTGCGCGTATCCTGCGGCGCATCGAGCCAATGCATCAGCCCACGCCCTTCAAGCCAGCTCATGGTCAAGAGCCGCCGCGTCGATAGCGCATCGATCGGCTCGGGCGTGCGAATATCGGTGCTATCGCCCAGCATCAGTGCGAACAGGCGCATGTGTTTCAGCTCGCGCCCGTAATCCAATTCTTCGCGCAGCCGCTCGCCCACTTCCTCGATCGCCTCGCTGCTGTCGATGCTGCCGTCCATGCTCTTGAACAGGCCCAGAAGCGTTTTCAGCTGGCCCAGATCGGCCTCCACCGCACTCGCCATGTCTGGGTATTGCAGCTTGCACGCAAGCGCACGGCCATCGTGGCCCTGGGCGCGATGCACTTGCCCCAGCGAAGCCGCCGCCGCCGCTTCGCGCTCGAACGCCGCGAACTTGGTTTGCCAATCCTCGCCCAGTTCGGCGCGCATGCGCCGCTGCACGAACGGCCAGCCCATGGGCGGGGCGTGAGCCTGCAGCTTGCGGAATTCCTCCGCGTAGGCTTGCGGCAGCAGATCGGGGATGGTGGAGAGCAGCTGCGCCACCTTCATCAGCGGCCCTTTTGACCGCCCCAACGCCGCGCGCAGCGCCGCCGCCATGGCTTTTTCATCTTTGCCCGCCACACGTGCGGCCACCGCGCCCGACATATTGGCGCCCACGCTCGCCACGCGCCCGATCCGCGCGGTGATGCGGTTGCGCTCGGGGTCTTTGGCGTCGCTCATCGCGGGGAGGTCATGGTGAACACGGCGTTTATCTAGTGCCTACGATCGCTTACGAAAATTGCATTTCAGTGTGCCATTTTAACGCGACCTGAACTTCCCCTCCGTATGGTCCTGCCAATGACCAGCGTTTCCATCAGAGAAACGCGGCAAACGAATTGGTGGGTTCATGGCGAAGACGATCCTGATCGTCGATGACGATCCGGCGCAGCGCCGCCTGTTGCAGGCGGCTGTCGAGCGCAACGGCTTTCTTACACGCGCGGCTGAGAACGGCGCCCAGGCGGTGCAGTTCGTGGAGACGCACGCCGATATCGACGCCGTGCTGCTCGATCTCGTCATGCCCGGCATGACGGGGCAGGAGGCGTTGCGCGGAATCCGCATGCGCCGCGCCGATCTGCCTTGCATCGTGCTGACGGCCTCCGGCGGCATCGACACCGTCGTGCAAGCCATGCAGGCCGGCGCCAGCGATTTCTTCGTCAAGCCCGCCAGCCCTGAGCGGATCATGGTGTCGATCCGCAACGCGCTCGAAATGTCGAATCTGAAAACCGAGGTCGTGCGCCTGAAGAAGCGCGCCGCCAACCAGCTTTCGTTCGATGATATGGTCGCCAACGCGCCGGTGATGGCGCCCGTGGTGCGCATGGGCAAGCGCGCGGCCGCGTCCAACATTCCGGTGCTGATCACCGGCGAAAGCGGTGTCGGCAAGGAATTGCTCGCCCGCGCCATTCAGGGCGCCAGCGAACGCGCCGGCAAGCCGTTCGTCACCGTCAATTGCGGCGCCATCCCGGAAAACCTGGTGGAGTCGATCCTGTTCGGCCACGTGAAGGGCAGCTTCAC
>JAEUMU010000043.1 GCA_016791325.1 Hyphomonadaceae bacterium | reverse complement strand
ATTTCTACACCGGCCAAGCGCTGCCAGCGCGCTATCGCGGCGGCGTGTTCATAGGCCAGCACGGGTCGTGGAACCGGCGCACTCCGGCCGGCTATAAGGTTGTGTTCGTACCATTCGCCGATGGCCGCCCATCTGGCGACGTCGAAGATTTCCTCACCGGTTTCCTCAACGCGCGCGGCCAAGCGCAAGGGCGCCCGGTCGGCGTCGCCACAGACCGGACAGGTGCGCTGCTCGTAGCCGATGACGCCGGCGACATCGTGTGGCGCGTGGCGGCGTCCGCGCCCTAGAATGTGCCGCTAAGCTGGACGATCACCCACGGTGCGCGCTCGAAAAAGCGCTCGCGGTCTTCGCGGCGCACAAGCGGGCCAGTGCGGTCGGGCGCGAAGAAGCGCCGCTCACGATTGACCGTGCCGTCGAACGCGTTGGCCGCCCACAACCGCAAGCGCATGTTGTTGGGCAGCGCCGTCGTCTCCACGAACACGTCGATCCACGGCCCTTCCTCCGAGGTGTCGACTTCGTTGAAACGGTAAACTTGGAATTCGCCCTGTTTGAAGAAGTTTACACCCCAGGCCAGCCTATGCTGCGGGAAGTCCTGGCGGAACTCGACATTAAGCTCCGACTCTGGGCGTCGCGAGATAATGCGCGGCTGGCCGGTGACGGGATCGGTGACCTCTGTTTCCCAAAGGTACCCGCGGATGCTCACGCGCGCGCCGGGCACGAACGGGACAGGCGTATTGAAGGTGACATCGAGGCTGGTGGCTTCACCGTCGCCGATATTGCCGGGCGCGTCGAAACGAATAGGCGGATCGCCGGGATTAGCGCCGGGCGCCACGATCAGCACCAGATCGGCCACGTCGCTGATCCAATGGTGCGTAAGCGTCAGGCCCAACGCCGCGCCGCCCGGAAAGCGCAGATCCGCGCCAAGCTCGGCGCGCCAGGATGTTTGCGGCGCAAGATCGGGGTTGCCGCCATTGATAAGCGAGTCTGCGATTGCCGTGGCTGAAACGAAATCGTCGAAATCAAGCTGCCCAATGTCGCGATAGACGCGTGCACGGAGCTGATTGTTGCCGCCGAATGTGCGCGTGAGCTGGATCGACGGCTTGAAATAGTTGAGATCGACCGATTGGTTCGCATCGCCGGTGAAGGTGAGGGTGGAGGTTTCCCATGCGAGGCGGGTGTCCAGCGCCCAGTTGGGGCCCAGCCGCCAGCTATGAACGGCGAAGAATTCCGCCCGCTCTTCTTCCACCAGGACGTTCGCATTCGGGATGGTGAGTGGTGTGGCGCCGGCGCCAATATCGCGCGTCAGTTCCAGGGAGGCGTCCAGGCTGTTGAACGCGCCCTCTGCGCCAAACTCGATGCGATGCGCTTCGCCTAGGCGCCGGGACATCGCCGCGCGCAGGATGGTTTCGCCGCTGTCGCGCTCCTGCGCTTGCGTGATGATCGCGGTGACGGCGCCGGCAGCGTCGCGCGTGGTCACGGTTTCGTCGCTCTCATAGGCTCTGCGGTTGAGCAGGCTCACCAGCTCAAGCGCCCATGGACCGAAATCGCGATCGTAATTGGCGCCGAATTCGTAGTCGGCGCGGCCCTCTTCGAAATCTGAGACCAAGTCTCCCAAGGCGCCGCCGGCTGGGGTGAATGAGAAGAAGGCGCTGTTGTTGTCGTAGCTAAAGCCGCTGACTTGGCCGCGCAGGCCGAGGCGTCCTCCTGCCAGCGGGAACGCGATATTGCCGTTGATCTGCGCTTCGCCCAGATTGCGAGGCTGGGGCGTATCCACGAATTCAAAGTAAGTGTTGGTCCCGTCATAATAGCGCCGCCAGCCGGGCAGGGAGCGCGCTTGGGTCAGCATTGAGCCGCCAAGGCCCCATTCCACATTGCCGTTGCGCCCGCTGTAGGAAATGTTCGCGCGCGGCGCGACAACTTCGCGGGAGGTGTATTCGAACCCCGTACCCCAGACGCCGCTGCCTGCGTTGGGCGTGCGGACCACGTTGAGCAGCACCGCCCGGCCCGAGGCGTCCCCCGCGGTGGCGTCGCCGCGAAGCACTTCCACACGCACCACCTGGCTCGCTGGGATTTGGGAAAGGATAGTGTCGAGCGATTGGTTCTTGGCTGTGGGGCGCAAGCCGTCGATCAGCAAGTTCCCTACCGCGCCCGAAAAGCCGCGCCGATCGTCGCCGCCGTCAAGCGAGAAGCCCGGCGTTTGGCGCACCATGTCGAGCGCGGTCTGCGGATTGAAGCGGCTGAAGAAGCCCGCGTCGTAAGCCACGCGATCGGAGGAGGTTGGCGGCAGTGCCGCCGCGCATTGCGGCGTCGGCGTGCAATCGGCTTCGCCAGGCAGCGCTGCGTTGGGGGAGGTTTGGGCGTAAGCGGCGCCGCTCATTGCGAATATGGCAGCCAAAACCCGCGTCAGCATCGGCGATCCCCCTAAGTCGTTTTTTGTAACCGCGGTTTAGGCGGCGTCTCCCGTGCACCTTGGATGAGCGCGGAGGCCTCTCTGGACGCACCGGTGGGGGCTTTTTTCGGGCGGCTGCAGGCGCTTGCGACGAAGTGCAGGCTCAGCGCGACAGGCTGAAACGAAAACGCCGCCGGGGCGTTTGAGCCGCGGCGGCGTTCGGTGTGTTCCGATAAGAAGAAGCTTACTTCTTCTTGCCGGCGGCTTTCTTGGCTTTCGCCTTGCCGGCCGACTTAGCGACCTTCGCCGTTTTCTTCTTCGCAGCCATAGTATCAACCTCCCCAAACAGTGGGATGTGCAATCTACTGCGTCGATTCTCGAAATTGTAAATGAGCGTCGCAAGCGTGCGCGCCCGGCGTCCGGTGAGATGCGCACGCTTCCGGCGCCTGCGTGCTGGATCGTCATTCGGGCGCGCGGCCGGTAGTTGGTGCGCTATGCAGCGGCGGCCCGTCGCGCTACGAATCCGAAACTATCCAAGCGCCACTTGAATTGCGCTCGCAGCGCCGCCGGCGGCTTTACAGGGCTGGGCGCGCTGACCGCAAGTGTCAGCGGCAGGCGCCCGCGCGCAATCGCCATGGCGCTTGGCCCTCGCGCTCTGTGCGTTTGCGTTGCGCCTGTGGCCGCGACGCGACGGCTACATGCCGCCGACTGTGAGGCCGGTGATGTAGAGCGTTGGTTGCCCCACGCCGACGGGCACGGATTGGCCTGCCTTGCCGCAAGTGCCGACGCCTTCGTCCAGCTTCAGATCGTTGCCGACCATTTTCACCCGCGTCAGCGCTGAGGGCCCGTCGCCAATCAGCGTTGCGCCCTTGATGGGGGCTTTAATCTTGCCATCCTCAACCAGATACGCCTCGGTACATTGGAACACGAACTTGCCGGAGGTGATGTCCACCTGACCGCCGCCGAAATTCACCGCGTAAACGCCGCGCTTCAGGCTGGCGAGGATTTCGCCGGGGTCGTGCGCGCCATTTTCCATGAAGGTGTTGGTCATGCGCGGCATCGGCCGGTGTGCGTAGCTTTCCCGCCGCCCGTTCCCGGTCGCCGCCACGCCCGAGAGGCGGGCGTTCATGCGGTCCTGCAGATAACCTTTGAGGATGCCGTCTTCGATCAGCACGGTGCGTTGTGTGGGCGTGCCTTCATCGTCGATGTTGAGCGAGCCGCGGCGGTGCTCGATCGTGCCGTCATCCACAACCGTAACGCCAGGCGCGGCGACGCGCTGGCCGATCATGCCGGAAAACGCGGACGCGCCCTTGCGGTTGAAATCGCCCTCCAGACCGTGCCC
>JAEUMU010000036.1 GCA_016791325.1 Hyphomonadaceae bacterium | reverse complement strand
CACGCCCTCGCCTGCCGCCAAGATGGGCGTGCCGGTGGGCGCGGCGAAATCCGTGCCGCGGTGCATGCGCGAATAACCCATGATCGGATGCATGCGCATGCCATAGCCCGATGACAGCCGCGCGCCATTGATGGGCGTGCGCATCAGGAAGCGCCGCGCGCTGCGCCCTTCCGCGTCGTACCAATCGGGCCGCGTATCGCCGGGCGCCAAGAATTGATAGAACGCGCGCGCGCCGCGGCGGCTCTCAAGCGAGACGAACAAAAGCTCACCCGTGCGCACGGTATTGCCTTCGTCGTCGTAATAGCGCTCGAACACCAGTTCGAAATCATCGCCCGGGCGCACATCGCGTTGGAAGTCGACGTCATAGGAGAAGGCATCGGCCAGCGCCTCGATTTCGCGGCTGGTGGCGCCGAGCGCCAACGCGCTGGCGTAGAGGCTGGTTTCGACATGCGCGGCGATGTGGGCGTTCTCGAACGTCACCGGCATCTGCACCTCGCGCGCGGCGAAACCGCCGGCGGCGACCCGATTGGCGGCGACGGTGACGCCAGGATCTGAGCGAAACGCAAGTCCAGTGAGCTGCGCCTCCCCGCGATGGCGCTGGAAAAACAAGCTCACCGGCTGGCCGGGGCGAATGCGGCGCGCGTCGTAAACGCCGCCGAGCGAAGAAATCGCCGCGCTCGCTTCGGAGGGAGAAGCGCCCGAGCGCGTCAACAGGCCGGCCAGGGTTTCGCCCGCCGCCACGCGCACTTCGCGGGTCTCGTGCGTCAGGTAAGCTTCCGTAAACGCCAAATGCTCGGCGCGCGCGGCGGCGGCGCTGCGCTCCGCCAGGCGCTCAGCAGCGGCGGCCTCCGCCGCGCCATTGAACAGGCCGACGTTCCACGCGAGTCCCAGCCCGGCGCAGGCGGAAACCGTCAATACGGTTAAGGCCGCTAAACCTTTCCGCGCCTTCATGAGCCGATGAGCCAATTCTGCTCTCAATCTCATGCTCCTTTAGCCCCGCTCTGGCGAAAAACACACAAAGGACAAGCAGTTTCGCTGTTTGGTTATCTGACCGGAAACTGAAACCGCGGCATCCCGATTGTGTGAACGAGGCGAATCCTTCGGTCACAGGGGCCCGCAAAAACCCCGCCAAGAAGAGGATAATGGCACATAGGTCTGACCAGGCGGTTGCGAGTCAAGGTCAGGCGGCGCCGCAGCCGCCCGATGCTGGCCCCCCGCCCCACCGCCGATTGCTGATCGGCTGGGCCACGGCGCTGGCGGCGCTGGGGGTCAGCACGTTCACGCTCGCCGGCGGGCTGTGGCTCGTGCGCTATTCTATCGCGGAATTCATGATTGGCGCGGCGCTGGCTGAGCGCGGGGCCGACGCTTCGTTTCAAGTGACGGCGCTGGAACTCGATCATGCCGTGCTTTCTGGCGTGCGTTTTGGTCCTGAAACTGCACCAGACGCCGCGGCGCAGGCCGTTGAGGCGCGCTGGCGCTGGCGCGGACTGCTGCCGGAACTGATGGCGGTTCGCGTTATTGAACCGCGGCTGCGTGTTCGCATCGAAGAGAGTGGTCGGGTCAACGCGGGCACGCTCAATCAGATTCGCGGCCAACCCAGCGCGCGCCGTGCGGCGATACCCGCGATCCGCCTCGATATCGTCGATGGGCAGGCGCTGATCGAAGCGCCATTCGGCGCATTGACCGCGCGCTTTGAAGGCGCCGGCGTGCTGGGCGCGGATTTTACCGGCGCGGCGCAGATCACTGAAACCTCACACGCGGGGCAAGACTTCGCGCTGGATCGCGGAACCGGCGACCTCGCTATCGTTTCACGCGATGGCGCGCTGGCGTTTCGGCTGTCCGCAAGCGCAGGCGCGCTGCGCTGGCGCGAATACGGCGCGCGCGGCGCGGCGCTGCGCGCAAGCGGGCGGGCGCCGCTTGATTTCGCCACCTATGAACTGGAAGCGGCGTGGCGCGCCGATCAGGTGACGGGACCGAGGCTTGCGGGCGAAAATGTCACTGGCGCCATCGGCGCTGAAGCCGCCGCGCTTAGCGATGCACTGGACCCCGATGTGTGGACAGCCTCCGCGCACGCCAACGCCGGCCGGCTCGAAATCGCCGGCAATGTCGTGCGCAACGCGCGGCTCGACGCTGACGCAAACGGGCGCGAGCGCGTTGGCCGCGGCCGCTGGGCGCTCACGGCCGCACAGTTCGATGGCCTTGCGCTGATTTCGCAGCAGCCGGCTGCCGCGGGGCAGTTCTCCCTCGATATGAGCAGTGGCGGCGATGTGGACGCCACCGCCACAATCACCCTTGCGCAGTCCCGTTTCGACCCGCGCGCGCAGGCGCGGCTGCGCGAAGCCTTCCCCGACATTCCCCAAGCCCCCATCGGCCCCACGTTCGCGGCCGCCGAACGCGCGCTGGACGCCGCCGCCGATCGCTTCGACCTCTCCGTGCCGCTCACGTTCGCATACGACAGCGAAGGCGCGCGGCTGGTGGTCACGCAGCCGATCGTCTTGCAGGCTGCGTCGGGAGTAAGCGCTCGGCTCACGCCGCTGCGTCCGGACGGCCCGGCGCTGACGTTGCAATGGCGCGGTTTGCAGTTGCGCGGAGCACTTGCGCTGGAGCTTTCCGGCGGCGGCGCGCCCACGGCGACGGCGCTGATCGACGGCCTCGCTTGGGCGCCTGACGCGCCGTTTCATGCTGAAGGCACGCTGGCGCTGACCAATTGGCGTGCGGGCGGCGCCGAGATCGCCGCAGAAGAATTGGCGATCAGCCTGCTGGCGCCGGCGGAAGGCGAGAGCCGCCTCGAAGTGGCCGGCGCGGCGCGCATCACGGGGCCCCTTGGCGCGGGCGAAGTGCGCGACATGATCGCCGATCTCGATCTCGATATTTTTCGGGGCGGCGGCTGGCGTGTCGCGCCCTCTTCTGGATGCGTGCCCGTGCGCCTTGGCGGGCTCGACGCAGCGGGCCTTTCCTTCGTTGGCGGCGCGTTCTCACTTTGCGCCGTTGATAACGCGCTCATCGCCGCCAACACGCAGGGCCGGCTTTCCGGCGGCTTCGCCATTGAGCGGTTGGTGCTAAACGGGCGCATGGCCGGCGAAGCGGCCCAGCCCGCGCGGCTTGGCGCGTCGCGCATTGTCGGGCGTTTCAGCGGCGTTTCCGGCGACACCGTGCTCAACCTCGAAGCGACGGCCCCGCGCCTGGCTATCGACATGGCCGAAGGGCGCACTCTGGACGTGGTGCTCCAACGAATGACGGCGCAGGCGCGCATCACCGATACTTGGCGTGTTGAAGGTGCGTTCGAGCACGGGGGCCTTACCGACCCCACATTGCCGGGCGGCGTCAGCGCCATCGCCGGGCGCTGGAGCGCCTTCCCGCAAGACGATCAGCCTGTGATCCAAATGAGCGCCGGCGAAGCGCTGCTGACGGCCAACCGCCCCGCCAGCGACGCCGAGCGCCCGCTGTTCAATCCGCTGCGGCTGATCAATGTGAACGCGACATTGCGGGGCGGCCAGGTTGCAGCGGAAGGCGGCGTCGTACTGGCTGAGACGCTGCAGAGCCTGGCGAGTTTCGCGGCGCGCCATTCGGTGGAGGAAGGCTTTGGCGGCGCCGATATTCGCGCGCCGCGTCTAATGTTCGATGAAAGCCTCCAGCCCTACCAGATCACCGAACTGGCGCGCGGCCTGGTGGAGAATGTGCGCGGTGAAATTGGGCTGGAAGCCGCCATTCTTTGGACGCGCGACGCGATCAGCTCCTCCGGCGTGGTGCATTTGAACGGGGTCTCGCTGGCGACGGCGACAATCCCCATCGTCGAGGATGTGCGCGGCGACGTGCTGTTCGACGACTTCTTTGCGTTGACCACGCCGCCGGGGCAAGTCGTCAATGTCGGCGTGCTCAACCCCGGCGTGGCGGTGCGCGATGGGCGCGTGCAGTTTCAGTTGTTGCAAGATGGCGGCGTGCGCATCGAAGGCGCGGAGTTCGCGTTCGCCTCCGGCGTGCTTTCCATGACGCCCACGACGATCACCCTCGGCGCCGATGAAACCCAATTCGAGTTGCGGCTGAGCGACGTGGACGCCGCCGCGTTGCTGGCGCAGCTCAATGTGCCCGATCTGAGCGCTACCGGCCGCATCGAGGGGCGCTTCCCGCTGCTGCTGACGCGCACACATGCATATATCCGCGACGGCTCCCTGCGCGCACAGGCGCCGGGCGGAGCGATCTCTTACACCGGCGAAGCCGGCGCATCGGCGGAGGGGCCCGCGCGCGTCGCCTTCGATGCCCTGCGCGATTTCCGCTATGACGCCCTCAGCCTCACCCTCAACGGCGACCTCGCTGGCGAGGTGGTCAGCGAAATCAACTTCAGCGGTGAGAATTCCGGACGGGCGATTGATCTTGGGCCGATCGCCTCCGCACCGGGCGTGGGCCGCGTGACCGTGCGCGGTGTGCCGTTCGTATTCAATGTGCAGGTGCGCGCGCCATTTCGCCGGCTGGCGGAAACCGCCGCCTCGCTGACCAATCCGGGCGAACTGATCGAACGGGGGCGCGAGCAGGAACAAACGCCTCCCCCGGTTGACCAATCGCCCCCCGAACCAAGATAAAGCTCTGGTTCAGGGCCGGTTCAGCCGGGCCGGATCAGAGTAGATGATGAGGAGAGCCACCGGATGCGCGTGCGAGCCACCCTGCTATCGACCGGCGCCGCCGCCATTGCGGCCGCGGGCTGCATCCCGGTGCAAATCCAGGCGCCGGACCGGCCGATCGAAATCAATCTCAACGTCAATATCCGTCAGGAAGTGATCGTTCGCCTTGAGCGCGACGCGCGCGACCTGCTGGAACAGAACCGCGATCTTTTCTAGGGCCGATGCCATGAAGCGTTCTCACACTCTCTTCGCTCTGATCGCCGCTGGCGCGATGGCGCTAACCACCGCCGCTTCGGCGCAACAAGCCGACGCCGTGCTGGCGGAAGCGCGCGCCTCAGGCGCTGTCGGCGAACAGGCCGATGGCTATCTCGGCATTGCGCCGGGCGCGAGCATCTCCGCCGACGTGCGCGCGCGCGTGGATCAGATCAACATTCGCCGCCGCGCGGTGTACACGCAGCGCGCCAGCGAACGCGACGCCACGGTCAACGAAATGGCCGCGGCGGTGGCGTGCGAAATCTTCGACGGACGCATCGCCGTGGGTGAACGCTACCGCGACGAAGCAGGCCAATGGCGCCAACGCACCGCCTCCAGCCCGGTCGTGCGCCCGAGCTTCTGCCCGAGCTAGTTTGCCGCGCTGGCAAAGCGCGACGTTCGGGTCCAGATAGAGGCAATGAAAGCGTTTCTGCTGACGATCACGCTCGGCGGCCTTTTGGCCGTGGTGCTGTTTGGCGTGCTCACGGGCTGGGATGCGTCAGCCATGAGCATTCATGGCTGGATCGCGCTGGCATTGGGCACGTTTCTTTCACTCGCCGTTGGCGGGGGGCTCATGGCGCTGGTGTTCTACTCCGCCCGCAAAGGCTACGACGACCGCATCGAAATCGACCGCTCGCCGGATAGCGATTAACCTTCCGGCGTTATGGTCGCCTTGAGCATAAGGTGGTAGGGTGGCGCAGATGGCGTCCCGGAAGACCCAGCCCGAGGCGGCGGCGCGGTTTGCTTCGCTTTACGCGCACGGCTTCGTGCGCGTGGCTGCGTGCGCGCCAATTGTGACGCCCGCGGATCCTGCGGCGAACGCTGAGGCCATCCTCGCTTTCGCGCGCGAAGCGGACGCCGAAAAGGCCGCCCTGCTGCTGACGCCGGAGCTTTCGCTTAGCGGCTACGCGATCGACGATCTGTTGCTGCAAGAGCCGCTGCTCGACGCGGTGGAGACGGCGTTGGCGCGCCTGAGGGCGGAGAGCGAAGGGCTGTTTCCGCTGCTGGTGGTTGGTGCGCCGCTTCGGCTCAAAGGCGCGCTCTATAATTGCGCCGTGGTGATCGGGCGCGGCGAGATTCTCGGTGTCGTGCCGAAATCCTACCTTCCAAATTATCGTGAGTATTACGAGAAGCGGCATTTCGCCTGCGCCGCCGATGCGGTGGAGGGCGTGATCAACGTGGCCGGCGATGAAGCGCCGTTTGGGCCTGAATTGCTATTCGCCGCCGAAGATGTGCGCGACTTGGTTTTTCACGCGGAGATTTGCGAAGATTTCTGGGCGCCTGTGCCGCCCTCTTCCTTCGCAGCGCTCGCGGGCGCCACGCTGCTGCTCAACCTTTCCGCCTCGAACGTGACCATCGGCAAGGCCGAGGATCGCAAGGTGCTTTGCGACAGCCAATCGCGCCGCAGCGTGAGCGCCTACGTGTTCGCGGCCGCCGGCGTGGGTGAATCCACCACCGATCTGGCCTGGGACGGCCAGATCGTCGCTTACGAGATGGGCGACAAGATCGCTGAGGGCGAACGCTTCGCGCGCGCGCCCAAGCTCGTGATTGCGGATATTGACGTCGCACGCGTGGCCGCTGAACGGCGCAGGCTTTCCAGCTTCCGCGATAGCGCGCGCGCCCACCAGCAGGCCTTGGCTGCATTCACGGTGGTTCCGTTCGTGCTGGGCGCCCCGCGCGACGCCACGCCGCTCAAGCGTACGATCGACCGCTTCCCGTTCGTGCCGGACGATGCAACGCGCCTCGATAGCGACTGCTTTGAGGCCTACAATATTCAGGTCGCGGGCTTGGCGGAACGCATCGAGGCGACAGGCGCCAAGCGAGTTGTCATCGGGGTTTCAGGCGGGCTGGATTCAACTCACGCCTTGATTGTGGCGGCGCGCGCGTTCGATCTACTGGGTTTGCCGCGCTCCAGCATTATCGGCGTGACCATGCCCGGCTTCGCCACCAGCGCCGCCACCAAAGCCAACGCTTGGGCGCTCATGAACGCGCTTAAGATCGACGCGCGCGAAGTTTCCATCGCGCCGCTGGCGCAGCAAATGTTGAGCGATCTCGACCACCCCGCCGCGCGCGGCGAGCCGGTTTACGATATCGCTTACGAAAACGTTCAGGCGGGCCTGCGCACGGATTACCTCTTCCGCCTCGCCAACAAGGAAGGCGGGTTCGTGATCGGCACGGGCGACCTTTCGGAACTGGCGTTGGGCTGGTGTACGTATGGCGTCGGCGATCATATGAGCCATTACAACGTCAATGGCGGCGCGCCGAAAACGCTGATCCAGCATTTGATCCGCTGGGTGGCCAAGCAGGAGTTGTTCGGCGCTGAAGCTTCGCAGACTTTGCTCAGCGTGGCGGGCGGGCCGATCACGCCGGAGCTGATCCCCGGCGAAACCGTGCAAAGCACGGAAGCGGCGATCGGCCCTTACGAATTGCAGGATTTCAACCTCTATTGGATCACGCGCTTCGGCGCCGCGCCGAGCAAAGTTTTGTTTCTGGCCTGGACAGCGTGGAGCGCGAAATACGACTACGCCACGCTGCGCCATTGGCTCGCGGTATTTCTGAAGCGCTTCTTCGCCAACCAGTACAAGCGTTCGGCCGTGCCGAATGGGCCGAAGCTGGTTTCAGGCGGGGCGCTCTCCCCGCGTGGCGATTGGCGCGCGCCCAGCGATGCAAGCGCAGCCACATGGCTCGCCGAGCTTGAACGCAACAGCCCCGCCAAGCTGGACTAAGCCGCCCCGCCATGCTTGATGGCGCCCATATGCAAAGCCCGAAACTTGAGGACATCGCCGCCTTGGCTATCGCCGCCGGGCGCGAGATCATGGCCGTGCGCGCCGCCGGGTTCGAGGCGCTGAAGAAGGGCGATGGCTCAGTCGTCACCGAAGCGGATCATCGGGCCGAGGCTGTTATCGAAGCGGGCTTGCAAAGGCTGGCGCCGGATGTGCCCATGATCGGAGAAGAAGCGTTCGAGGCGGGCCGCACGCCGGAGTTCGGCGCGGCCTTCTTCTGCGTCGATCCGCTCGATGGCACGCGCGGTTTCGCGCAGGGCGGCGATGAGTTCACGGTGAATATCGCGCTGGTGCGCAATCGCACGCCGGAAATGGGCGTGATCTATGAACCCGTGAGCGGCGTTCTTTACGCTGGCGCGCCCGGGCGCGCGCTGCGCGCACGCATCGCGTTTGAAAGCGACGCGCCGGTCGTTTACGAACCCATCGCCGTACGCGCCCAGCAGGGGCCGACTTGGCGCATTGTCGCCTCGCGCACATTCGGGCGCACGGAGAAAGCGCGCGCCTTTGCCGCGGCGCTGGGCGCTGTCAGCCAGGATGACGCTTCGTCCTCGATCAAGTTTTGCCGGGTGGCGGAAGGCGCGGCTGACCTCTATCCGCGCTTCGGCGACATGCGCGAATGGGACGCAGCCGCCGGCCAC
>JAEUMU010000027.1 GCA_016791325.1 Hyphomonadaceae bacterium | reverse complement strand
TCGCGATCATCGGGGAACTTCATCACCGCCGCATAGGCCGCGCGCGCGGCGGCCAGATTGTCGGCCTTCGCGGCCGGATGCAGCTTCGCCCAAGGCAGGTTCACATCCACCAGAACGCCGTTGCGCATGCGCATGCGCGGTTTGGCCTTCTCGGCCGGATTGTCCTTATGGAATTGCTTGCGCCACGCGGCGTGCGAACGCGCGGCGTAGGCCTCCGCGGCCCGTTCAGCGGCGGTAGCGGATTTGCTCCGCGCGGTCTTCTTGGTTTTGGCCACGACCGGATCACCTTACCTCGAACAAATGAGTAAACGGCAAATCGCCGTGGTTTCCCAATGGTTGCGCTTTTCCGATGAACCGGCGGCGCCGCACGCGATCAGCCCCGGCTCCATTCCGGCAAATCGAACTTGGGATCGGGATAGGTCGCGTCGATATAGCCGCGTCCCGCCGCTAGGCCGACTTCCAACAGAAGCTCCAAGTTTTCCTTCTTGCCGTTGTCCATAAGATCCAGCGCCAGCAGCGTTTCCGCCTCTAGCTCGCGGCCAATCATGCGCTCAAGCGCCGTCATCGGCGGGGCGGGATCGCCCCGGCGCAGCGCCTTGGGCTTGGTTTCGAGCATCACATCGATGCGCTGATAATCCAGCACCGGCGCGCCAGTGATGCAGCGCCCGCCCATATCATTGATCTCTGAATTGATGCGCCAAGGTTTGCGCGGCGCCGAAAGCGCCTGCATCATCATCACGCCCTGCACCTGGGTATCATAAACCATCGCCCGCAGCGCGTGGACGCCGCGCAAGCCGGGCGGCAGCCCTTGGAACGCGCGGCCATCCACTTGCGGGCGCCGTGAGCCGGTGCCGAAGGATGTCATCATCAGAGCGTCCGCGCCCGAACGCCAGCCGAACCGATACGACGGCTCAAGCGCCAGCATCAGCATTTGCATCGATGGATTGTTGTTGGCGCTAACGGCGCCGTCGACGAAATAGCCCTTCTGCACCGGGCGGCGTTTTTCATCGAATTCGATGTCGATCACGATCTCATCGAAGAATGTAGGCGCCGCCGCGCTGGCCAGCACGAGATCAATAAGCCGGTAGCGCTTGTTGGGATAAATACCGGGCAGGTTGGGATCGTAAAACGCGCCCAGCGGGTGGTTGGTCACCACCCAGGCCGAGCCGGTGTCGATACGCTTGGCATGAATAGCGAGGCCCGTTTTTAGATCCTCGCTGCCCAGCGTCTTGGTGGTGAGAACGCTGGCGAGCGCCCGGCGCAGCTTCTTGGACTCAAACCGCGATTGCAGGAACACGCCGTCCCCGCCGGTGCGCCCGAACACTTCGGGCCCCAGCCGCATGTAAAGCTCGATCAGCTCGTCCACACTGAGGCCAAGCGCCAAACCGGTGGCGATGATGGCGCCGGTCGAGGTGCCTCCGATCAAATCGTAATAGTCGCAAAGGCGAAACTCGGCGCCGCCGCCAGCGCGGGCGCGCAGTTCGTCCTCCAGCGGCTTCAGCATCCCCAGCGTCAGCACGCCTTTCACGCCGCCGCCATCGAGCGCCAGCATGCGCTTCGGCCCGGTATCGGGCGAGAGATGGTCAAACAGCGTCCTGGGCATGGCTCCCCTTGGCTCCCGATCCTAACCGCGCTGTCAGGTCAAAAGAAAGCCAGCGTGGCGGGATCAAGGCCAAGGTGGACGCAACGAAACTCGGCGGCGAGAAAAAGCCCGCCCGCGGCGAAAATGGCGCCCCCGCCCGCCCGGGCGCGCGCGGCGTCGCGCGCCTCCGCCACAGATGGCGAAATAATGATCTCCGCGCTGGGATTGGCGTCTTGGGCGTGGGCGGCCACCTGCGCCTCCGGCGCGCCCTTGTGGCGCGCGCGCGTCGCAACGATCACATCGAAGCCCGGGGCCAGCGCCGCTATCAGGGACGCCACCGGCTTATCCTGCGAAGCGCCGCACACCAGGATGCGCGGTCGCCGGTCCCCCGCCAGCGCCGCGAAGCCCGCCCGCGCGGCCGCCACCGCAGCCGGCGTGTGGCCGACATCCACCACCGTCAGCGGCGCCCGCGCCAGCACCTCCAGCCGCCCCGGCCAGCGCACCCGCGCCAAGCCTTGCGCCACTTCCGCCGCACTCACCGGGGCCAGCGCCTGAGCGAGGTGCAGCGCGAGCGCCGCGTTGTCTTGCTGAAACGCACCTGGCAGCGCGGTATCGCCGGCCAAGGGCGCCGTGAACGCGATCTCCACGCCCTGCGCCGCCGCCAGCTCCGCAAGATGAGCCTGCAGCGCAGCAGCGAAGCGCGGTGCGAACACCCGCGCCCCGCGCGACGCAGCGCCAAGCTTTTCAGCGGCGATCGCCTCAAGCGCATCCCCAAGCAATGCTGTGTGCTCAAGATCGAGCGAGGTGAGCGCCAGCACGCGCGCGGCGATCAGGCGCACCGGATCGAGACGTCCGCCAATGCCAGCCTCCCACACCGTATGCACGCAGCCGCGCGCCGCAAACCAGTCGGCGGCGATCAGAAACAGGAACTCGAACCCGCCGAGATTCTCTTCCTCACCGCTCGCCGCCACGGCCTCCTCGACACGCGCCCAGTGCTGCGCGAGCGCCGCGTCCTCGATATCCTCGTCGTCGATGCGAAAGCGTTCGTTCAGGCGCAGCAGATGCGGCGAAGTGAACAACCCCACGGGGCCGTGCGCGCCTAGCAGCGCCGCCGTCATCGCCGCGGTGGAACCCTTGCCGTTAGAGCCGACGATCACCGCGCCGGTCCGGCCGAATGCGGCCAGATCGACGCCAAGCCGCGCCGCGATCGCGCCCACGCGCGCCAAACATGGCCCGTTTCCGAATTTCGGATAAGGAACGCGCCAAGACCTCATCGCAGCGCCGCCGCGAAATTCGCCCGCCACACCGCCTCGATCAAATCCCAGCGCCCATGATCCTCCAACGTGGCGATCATCGGATTGGAGTTGACCTCGATGACGCTGAGTTGGCTCAGATCGCCCGCCGCCGAGAGATCGAATACATCCACCGCCGCCAAGCGTAGCGGCAAGGCCGCCGCCGCCGCCGCGCCTAGCGCTTCGAGCGCCGATGGCGCGCCGTCGCGTAGATCGGCGCTCTCGCCGCCGGCTGCGCGGTTGGCCGGCCCCTCCAACACCAGAACCTCGCCAAGCGCAGGACGGGCGCCGCTGGCGGCCAGCGCGCCATCACGCCCGCGCGCGCGCAACGGCGCGCCATCGCCGTCGCGCGGCAAACGCGCGGCCAGTTCAGCCACGGTGCTGCGCCCATCGCCAACCAATTGCGGCAAGCGCTTGCGATAGGAAAACAGCGCCACGCCATCGAGCATAAACACGCGATATTCAACGCCGCGCACGAACGGCTGCGCCAGGAACGCGAAATGCTCGCGGCCCACGCGCGCAAGATAATCCGCAAACGCCGCCGCATCGCAGATCACTTCCGCGAAGCGCCCGTTCGAGGCCGCCAGCGGCTTGCAGAACAATGGATATTCGGCGCCCGCAGCGAACGCTAACGCATCCTCCGGCTCGCGCCCCGGCGCGCGCATTTCCGCCCAGCGTTCGGTGGCGAAGAACATCCGGCCCGGCAAAACCGGCACGCCGGCTGCGGCGAGCGCTTGGGCGCAGAACGCCTTGTCGCGGGCGATGGCCGCGGCGCGCGCGTCATTGAGCGCATAGGGCGTGCCTGCTCCCCCAGCAAACAGCCCCCGGCGCGCGCCGTCGCGCACTTCAAAAAGATAGCCGTCAGCGCGATCGAGCGAGCGGAAGGAAAAGCCGCAGGCCCGCGCCGTATGCGCCGCGTAGCGCGCGTGCGCGCTCAAGAACGTGGTACCGCCTCCAGGGCTCGAACCAGGGACCTCTGGATCCACAATCCAGCGCTCTAACCAACTGAGCTAAGGCGGCATCTCACGGGGCGCGGAACCTAGCGCCGCCCCCTTTGGGAAGCAAGGCGCGCCGGCCCCCGAAATCAGCCCCAGCCCTGCTGGGTGATATAGGCCCGGATACGCGCGATCCGGTTATCCGGGTCAGGGTGGGTGGAAAGGAACTCCGGCGGACGCGAGCCGCCGCCTGAGCCCATCCGCTGCCAGAACGGAATCGCCTGCCGCACGTCATAGCCGGCGGCGTGCATATAATTAATGCCAAGAATATCAGCCTCCGCCTCCTGCTCGCGCGAGAATGGCAGGCTGAGGCCCACTTGCGCGCCCAGGCCCAACGCCGCCATCGCCAGCTGACTGTTGATCTGCGTACCCGCCACTTGCAGCGCCGTTTGCGTAGCGGCTTCGCGGCTGTAACGCTCGGCCGCGTGGCGGCCGGTGACGTGCCCAACTTCGTGGCCCAACACGGTCGCCATGTAATCGTCCACGTCGCAGATCTCGTAAAGGCCGCGGTAAAAGCCGACCTGCCCGCCCGGCAGCACGAATGCGTTCTTCTGATCGCTGTCGAACAGCACGAATTCCCAGCTCTGATTGCCGCGCCCAGCGGCGTTGACGACACGCCGGCCAACCGCTTCCAGACGCCGCTGCGCCGCCGCGTTGCGCCATTGCGGCGTCTGCTGGCGCATCTCGGACCACGCCTGCAACGAAGCCTGCTGCAACTGGCTCTCGTCGATCAGAATAAGCTGGCTGCGGCCAGTTTCCGGGTTGGTCGCGCAGCCCGCCACCAAGACCAGCGCGCCCGTCGCCAGCCCGCGCAATAGGTCGCGCCGGTCCATCTTGGAAACATCCACCAATTGGGCGGCGGGCGCGGCGTGGGCGTGATCACACATCAGGGAAACCTCCGGGCGATTGTTCTGGCCCTATCTTCTGTCGTCGGCGCGCTGAGGCAAGCCCTACGTCCCGCCCTGCAGCCGTGGACAGGGGCCAGCCGCCCCGCTATAGACCCTCGCTCCGCGCTGGCCCCAGGGCCTAAGCCGGGCCGCCTGGGTAGCTCAGTTGGTAGAGCAGCGGATTGAAAATCCGCGTGTCGCTGGTTCGATTCCGGCCCCAGGCACCATGACCCTCGCGGGGCGCCCGGAGCCGCCACAATTTATAAAGCGCGCATCGCGCACGGCCTGAGGTTCGGCGTGCAGCGCACTCAACAGAGCCCTCAGCGAAGCACTGGCCCAGCACGCCCGCACTAAGGATGCGCATGCCCCCGCGCGCGCATCCTCCACTACGAGATCAGTCCGCCCCCTCGATTCTCTTGCCTTCCACAAACGCGAGTAGATCGGGGTTGATGATCTCGGCGTGTGTTGCAAGCAGCCCGTGCGGCAAGCCGGAATAGGCCTTGAGCACGCCATTCTTGAGCAACTTCACGGAGAGCGGTGCGGAATCGTCGAACGGGACGATCTGGTCGTCCGTGCCATGCGCAACGAAGGTTGGCGCTTCGATCTTCTTAAGATCTTCAGTGAAATCCGTCTCCGAGAACGCCTTGATGCATTCATAGTGCGCGTTGGCCGCGCCCATCATGCCTTGGCGCCACCAATTGTCGATTAAGCCCTGGGAGACCTTTGCGCCGGGACGGTTGAAGCCGTAAAACGGCCCGGCCGGCACATCGATAAAGAATTGCGCGCGATTGGCGACGAGGCTTTCGCGCAGGCCGTTGAATACGTCGATCGGCAGACCGCCCGGATTCTTCTCCGACTTCACCATAATTGGCGGCACGGCGCCGACGAGGACGGCTTTGGCGACACGACCCGCTTTCGCGCGCGCGACGTAGCGCGCAACTTCGCCGCCGCCGGTGGAATGGCCGATATGTACCGCGCCCTTCAGATCGAGCGCCTCGGCAAGAGTGGCGACATCCGCCGCATAGGTGTCCATCTCGTGGCCGCTGCTCGTTTGCGTTGATCGCCCATGACCGCGGCGATCGTGCGCGATGACGCGATAGCCGCGTTGCAAAAAGAACATCATCTGACCATCCCAATCGTCGGCGCTGAGCGGCCAGCCGGGATGGAAAACAATGGGCTGCGCAGCCTTGGGGCCCCAATCCTTATAGAAGATCTCCGCGCCGTCCTGCGTGGTCACGTATGGCATATCCGTCTCCTTAGCTTGCTTCGTCTAAAGTCAATTCCCGCAGGTCGCATGCCCTGCGCCGCGCATGGCGGGTTTCCGTGTGGACGCCTCGGCGCCTCACGCCGCTTTCGCGGCATCGCCAGCGCGTTGGTTCTTCTCTGCCCAATCGAGCACGAAATCGGCCACCTCTTCCCAGCCCGGCTCGATGCAGATGTAATGCGAGCGATCGTCGTAAATTCTGAGCTCGGTGAGCGAGGCGGCGTGCTTCTGCCTTTTGAAGATCGCTTCCGTCATGCTCGAGGGTGCAATCAAATCCCTGCCGCCGCCGATCAGCAGCATCGGCGCGCGGCTCTTGCTGCGCCACTCGATAGGCCCCGCGCCGCCAGACGTGACGCCGTCCCAATAGACCTTGCCGGCGGTCGGTACGATGTAACGCTCGAAGTGCGCATCTACCTGGTCGCGCGGCAAGCCATTGGCGAACCGTGCGCCGAAGAACTCTTTCGACATTGACACAACCTTCGCGCCGCTGAACGGATCGCTCAGAACCGGCAGCGCCGAGAGCAAACCGTCGAGCGGAACGCCGACACCTGGCGTAGGCGCTGGATCAATCACCACTGCCGCGACGCCCAGCCCGCGATCGGCCAAATGCTGCACAAACACGCCACCGGCAGAGTGGCCGATGAGGATCGGCGCTTCAGGCAATGCGCGGATCAGGTTCTCGTAATGGTCGACAATCTGCTTCGGCCCGAAATGTGTGAGTTCTTTGTTCGGATCTGCCTTGAGCGCTGCGGGATCGCCTTCATCGCCCGGCCAATCGGGCGCAATCACCGTGTAGCCCTTGGCTTCGTAGCGGGCTTTCCAGAGCTCCCAGGACTTCGAGTTCAGCCAGGCGCCGTGCACGAGCAATATTGTCTTGGTCATGGGATGCTCTCCGCTTCAATTTGATGAAGCGTTTATGCGCCCGGTCCGAGACGTTCACCATTCTACATAGGGCTAACGCGCTAATACACTCGTATATGCGCGTTTAGTGCGCGGCAGGCAGCGTAAAGCTGAACACGGCGCCGCCGCTTTCGGCATTCCTTGCGCTGATCGCGCCGCCGTAGGTTTCAAGGATGGAGCGGCAGATCGGCAAGCCCATGCCCATGCCGTTGCTTTTTGTCGTGAAGAAGCTTTCAAACAAGCGTGGCTGATGCGCAGCGTCAATGCCGGGGCCTGTATCTTCTATTGCGACATGCACGCGCCCGTCATGAAGGCCCGTGCAAAGCGCTAACCGGCGTCGCTTCGTCGGAGTTTGCGACATCGCCTGCACCGCGTTGACGGCAAGATTGACCACAACTTGCTGCAGTTGGATGCGATCGGCGAGCACAGGCGGCAAATCTTTTGCGAGCTGGAGCGTGAGCGCTACGCTGTGGCTTTCCAACTCATGCGCGAGGAAAAGCGTCGCCTCCTCCACCACGCTGTTGATGCTAATTGGCGCGGATTCCGGGGCTTTGTGCCCGGCCATAGCGCGGACGCGCGAGATAATGTCGGCGGCGCGCTGGGCGTCGGCGATAATGCGCTGGGTGAGCACACGCACTTCGTCCAGGTTCGGCTCGGGGCGATTGAGCCAGCGCAATCCGGCGGAGGCGTTGGTGGCGATGGCGGCGAGCGGTTGGTTGACTTCGTGGGCGATAGAGGCCGTGAGTTCGCCCAGCATGGAGACACGCGCTTCGTGGGCGAATTCGGCCTGCACCTGACGCAGCATCGCTTGTGCGCGGACGCGCTCGGAGATGTCGATCACGCCGATCAAGAGCTTGCCGTTGGCCACGGCCTCGGGGGCGAAGCAGGCGGTGAAGAGGGCGTCGAATACCTCGCCGTTCAGCTTACGGAGCTTGGTCTCGGTAGCGTAGCTGGGCCTGCCGCTTACAGCGGCAAGGACGCTAGCGGCGTAAACGTGGTTACTCTCCTCCGGCCAATAGACATCGAGCGGCTGGAGCAACTCGGCCTTGTCCCCATTGCCGAAGAGCGCCACGGTCTGATCGTTGACGTCGATCACGCGGGTGACGTGCATCATTTGACGAACAAACGCGGGATTGTCCGCGAAATACGCCGCAAAATCGGCGATCCCCTGCTTCCGCAGCCCGCGCAGCATGCCGCCGACCGGCGTAAAGTCGAGCTCCCAGAACGAAGCGGCCATCGCCTGGAAGAGATTGCGGTAGCGATACTCGCTCTCGCGCAACGCCTCCTCGGCGCTCTGCTTTGATGGATCGCCCCCACTCATTCTGTGTCCCGTACCCCAACGTCTCCTATTTCGCCAGCGCGCGTTCCAAGCAGTCAATCAAAGCCTCTGCGGCGAAGGGTTTCCTTAGCACGCAAAGCGCGCCGCTAGCGAACGCGCGCTCCCGCAAGCCGGGCTCGGCGCGGGCGGTGATCATGATCACGGGGGCGGCGCAGCCGTCAGCGGTGAGGCGCTCTCTGAGTTCGATACCCGAAAGGCCCGGCATCTGAATGTCGGTCACGATCGCCGCGCTGGCGCCCGCTTGGTCAGAGGCCAGGAAGTCTTCGGCGTTGGCGAAGCCGCTAGCGCGATAGCCAAGCGAGCGCACCAAGCCCACCAGGGCGGTGCGCAGGGATTCATCGTCGTCGATGATGGAGATCAGAGAGCCTTCAGCCACGCCCGCAATGTCTGCCCCTACTCGGCCAGATGAAATCATACGCAAGTATGAAATAGCAGCCTATGGACTAGCCGCCCGATTCCGGCCGGACCTCCAGCAGTTCGGCCATACGCACGAGATCGGCCAGGGTTTTCGCACCCATTTTGCGCATCGCCGCGCCCCGGTGGATCTTTACAGTGATCTCGCTGAGCGAGAGATCGCCCGCCACCTGCTTGTTCATTTTGCCGGCGGCGACCAGCGCCATCACTTGGCGCTCGCGCGGGGAAAGCGTCGAATAGGCTCGCTTCAGCGTATCAAGCTTGCCGCCTTCGGCCCGCTGGGCGCGATCCTTCTCCAGCGCTGTAGCGACGGCGTCGAGCATTTCCTGGTCGCGGAAAGGCTTGGCCAGGAAATCCACCGCACCCGCCTTCATGGCGCGCACGCTCATGGGGATGTCGCCGTGGCCGGTCATGAACACGACCGGCAGGCGGATCCCCAGTTCTTCGAGCTTCTGCTGAAACTCCAGCCCGCTCATGCCCGGCATCCGAACATCGAGCACGAGGCAGCCCGGCGCGTCCGGTCGCGGCGCATCCATGAACCCCGCGACAGACTCATAAAGTCGCGTCGCCTGCCCGGTGGAGCGAAACAGGCTATCGAGGGCGCCGCGTAAAGAGGCGTCATCGTCAATAATGTGCACGATCGGCGTATCGGCCATCGCGATTGCCTACACCCCTTTAGAGGGCAAGCCCCACTATACCATAATATGATTTGAGCCGAAGCGGGCTTCGCACGAATATCGTGCGGGAGGCAGATCATGGCGGCCGCACCTGTGCTCACGCCGACGCGCGAGCAATTGATTCACGCGCTCTATGAAGCGTCTGAACTCGAGCACAATTTGATGTGCACTTATCTCTACGCCGCCTTCAGCTTGACG
>JAEUMU010000026.1 GCA_016791325.1 Hyphomonadaceae bacterium | reverse complement strand
CGCGCCAACGCCAGCGCCCAGCCAATCTGTGCCCGGCAGCCCGTCCTCGCGAATTTGCAGCACTTCCAGCGTAATCAGCGCCGCCGTCAGCATTGCGCCGGCGCCAAGAGCGATGCGCGTGCGCAACTCCGAGCCGGTGGCGCGCCAGTAAACCCAATGCGCCCAGAATAAGATCGCCGGCGCCAGGAAGCCCAACCCGTCGAAGCGCAGCAAGGCGGCGGCGGTGTCTGGCGGGGCGCGCTCACTCCAATGCGGGGTCAGCCAAAGCAACGTCGCCGCCACGCTCGCGCCGAGCGCCAGCGCCGCCAGCCCCACCACGAACGCGCGCCGCACGCCGGCCGTCGGCGCGTGTTTGCGCGTCGCCACAAGCAGCGCTGCGGTCAGCCAGAGCGCAATATGCAGACCCGCTTCGGCGAAGCTGATCGGCGTCAGCAGCAGGGCGCCGCCGGAGGCCAGCAGGCGCAGCAGTAGGTTCGCCGCCGCCACCCAAAGCAGCAGCGAGATCGATAGCGTGATGCTCGCTGTCGCCGCTGCATTGGCGCGCGCGGCCCAATGCGAAGCCAGGCCGGTCAGCAACGCCGGCGCGGCAAGGCCCGCGCCAATCAGCACCAGCGGCTCTACGCCGTGGGTTTCATCAAGCAGCCATGCGGCCGCGAATGTCGCATTGATCAGCGCCCCAAGCCCGCCAGCCCACGCGAGTGTCCGCCACACAGCGCTCGGCATGATGCCGTTGAGCAGCACCAGCCCCAACGCTACCGCTGCGAACGCGCCGGCCGCATAGGGCGCAGGCAGCGCCACGCTCAACGCCGCCGCCACCGCGGCGAACGCGCCACCCGCCAGCACCCAAGGCGTGAGCTTCAAGTGCGCGAGTCCGCCAGGGCGCCGGCGCACTGTGAGCGCCAGCACGCCAGCGAGCGCCGCCGCCACCGCCAGCAGCGCGGCGCCCGCCGCCAGCGGATCCGCCAAGCCGTGGCGCGAAATATGGAGTGCGGCCACCGCCGCCAGCGGCGCCAAAACGCCCGTGCCCGCAAGCGCCGCTCCGCGCGCGCCAAGGTAAGGCACACGCACCAGGGCGATCGCCAAGAATAGCGCTCCCGTCCACGTCACTGCTGGCGTGAACCAAATCGCCGCCGCCTCTTGTCCGCTCAGCACGAACAGGCCGATCAGCGCGGCGCCGAAGGCCGCCAAGTGCAGCGCCTCCAACCGCAGCGCCAACGAGCCAAGAACAGCCGCCGCCGCCGCTATGACGCCGAAGGCGATGCCCGCCGCACTGATCAGGCCGATCTGCGAGCCGATGGCCAGCAGCGCCGCGCCCATCGCCAACGCCAGCGTCAGGCCAGGAGCGAGCCGCCGTAGATAGGCGTGTCCAAGCCCAGCTAGGCCCGCACATGCCGCCGCCGCACAAATCACCGGCGCGGCCTCAAAAGCGCCAAGCGCAAAGCCGATCAGCGCCCAACTGGCGCCCGTGATCGCGCCAGCCCAGGCCGCCACCCGCCAAAGTGGCCGCAGCGCGACCAGCATCATGCCCGCCGCAATCATCAGCCCGCTCGCGACATTAGCCGCAGCGGCGCCGCCAAACAGGAATCCACACGCCGGCGCAATCGCAAACGCCGCCAGCATCAGCGCACGCGCCGTTTCTGGAGAAAGCGTCGCAGCATTGCGTGCGCGCGCAGTTTGATCGCGCCCGCCGCTACCGGCGGGCGGTGCAATTTCGTCAACGGTTGGGAACAGCGCCGGCTGCGCATCTGAATGCGCGAGGTGCAGCGCGTGCGCGCCCCGCGCCCGCCGCCGCACGCTCACTGCGCCCGCATCCTGCGCGGCCGCCACTGAACGCAACCGCGCCACTTCACTCTCCAGCGCGCGCAAGCGCCGCCAGCCAAGAAACCCGGCTACCGCAAAAGCTGTCGTCTGGAGGAGGAGGAGGATTAGCGCCATGGAGTGTTTGAGCGCGCCTCATTAGCCGAGCACGCGCGCTCAGGCATCCTAAAAACCCGCCCACATTGTTCCCTTACGCCCGGCGAGCACACGCGCGGCTGCCCGATCCGGCGCTTAAAGCAGCGATTTTCTGAGGAATTTTTGTGTTTGCAGGCCTCCGGCGCCGTAGGCCTGCGCATCCGTGGGATCAGCAATGCGGGGCCATTGGTCGCGCACGTTTTCCGCTGTTGCGCCCGCCTCAAGCCCAACGCCCTCGGTTTCCGCAATCTGCGCGAGCGCGAATACGCCGGCGCCTGCGGTAAGGATGGCGCCCGTCGGCGCCTCGCGTGAGGCCAGATAGATGACACCGGGGGTGACGTGTTCCGGCGCGAAGCGCGCCAGCACTTCCGGCGTCATCAGCGCATCCGTCATGCGCGTTGCGGCAACTGGCGAGATGGCGTTCACGCGAATGTCGTTCTTGGCGCCTTCGAGCTTGAGCGTGTTCATCAGCCCGATCAGCGCCAGCTTCGCGGCGCCGTAATTGGCTTGGCCAAAATTCCCGTAAAGTCCGGTGGACGAGGTGGTGACGACGATGCGCCCGTAATTCTGCGCGCGCATAATCTCCCAAAGCGCCTTCACAGGCTTCACTGTGCCCATCAAGTGCACGTCCACCACGGAGGCGAAGTCGCCAACCTCCATCTTCGCGAACGTCTTGTCGCGCAGGATTCCGGCATTGGCGATCAGAACGTCCACGCGCCCCCAACGCTCCATCGTCTGCGCTACAAGATGCGCTACGCCTTTGTCGTCAGTTACTGAAGCGCCGTTGGCGAATGCTTCGCCGCCAGCGCTCGTGATTTCCGCAACGACAGCTTCTGCTGCAGCCGAACTGCCGCCTGAGCCATCTACGGCCGCGCCGAGATCGTTGACGATGACCTTCGCCCCGCGGCGCGCAAACTCACGCGCGTGCGCGCGCCCCAAACCGCCGCCCGCGCCGGTGACGATGACGACTTGACCATCAAAGCGGATAGGATCGGACATTGAGTTTGCGCTCCAGTATGCCCCCGCCTCATGGCGGGCCGGGGCTGTGTGGTCAAGTTTTTGGCTCGCGCCGGCTTCAGGCGCGCAGCGTGCGCAATTTGGCGCCCAGGGCGTCGGCGCGTTTCATCAGTTTGCGTTTGCGCTGGCGCAGCGCCCGCAGCGCGTCCTTGTGCGCGGACGTCTCCGTCTGTGCTTCAAGCTGCGCTATCAGCAAGTAGAGGTCGCGCTCTTCGCCGAGCGTGGCCTCCAAACGCCGCAAGTGCTTGCGCCGCCGCCGCGCCGGCCATGCCGGGCCAAGCAGCTCAGCCGCGAACAGACGTTCTTTTTCCCGCTTGCGCCAATCGTGCCGTAGCGCCATCGAACCGGCGCCACAGCCTCGCCGGCGCGCGCGCCGCGCTGCGTGTTTGATACGATCGGCCCCGCGCGCGACTTGGCGCGGCGAGGGCTCAGGCCAAACCTGCGCCAGCGCCAACAGATCCCGCAGGCCAGCGCGCGCGCGTTCGAGCGAGTCCGCATCGACGGACGCGCCGTCGGCGGCAAGAGCTTCGGCGGTTGCGCGCAGCGCGGCGGCGGCGCGCTTACGCTGGCGTTTGGCGGCTTTGCGCGCCAGTGCGCTGAGCGCAGCGCGGTGGCGCGCCGGCGCCAGCGCGCGCATGCACGCTTGAGCGCCTTGTTCGAACATCCCCGCCAAACCCGGCGCCGCGGCGGCGCCGATCTTGGCCAAAGTGCGGGCGCGTTTCAGGTGCAGCCGGCAACGATGCAGCGCCTTCGCTTCATCGTTTGCGGCCTCGAGCTGGTTCAGTGCGGCCGAGACTTCGCCGGAGAGGGCGGTACGGAGATCGAAAACGGCGGCCGGCGATCGCATGGTGTGAAGCCCCTGCGCCGGCCGTTCTGGCGGCGCTATCTGAGCTTTTTGAGCGTTCCTGAAAAGGCAAGCAAGGGCTGACCCGCTTGTGTGACAATTCCGCGAATGAAGAGCAGGCTGCGCGTCTCTCGCAAGACGTCCCCGGTGGCTTCCACGACTTGGCCCGCGACGCCCGCAGCGATGAATTGGCTGTTGAACGTCACTGTCACAGCGCCCGTCTCGCGCAGTGAGCCCCGTGCGATGATGAATAACGCGAAATCGGCGAACGCCATGAGCGCCCCGCCATGAATTATTCCGCCATTGTTCAGATGCGAGGGCGTCGGGAAGAAGCCCGCGCGAAAGGCGCCGCCTTCGGCGCGAAAGCAGAACGGGCCAATCGCGGCCTCGAACGGATCAGCATCTTGATTCCAGGTCAGCCAACCTTTCATCGGGCCTTCGGCTATTTCCGCCGGCTGGTCGCCTTGCTCGGTGCCGCCATCTGCGCCCATACTCATCCCCGTAACAGTTTGGGCGGTGCTGACATGCTGGGATGGCGGCTGCAAGGCGTGGGTGTGCGACTTATCGCTGTTGCCGCTGCGTCGCTTCTCGCTGCCCAGTGCACCACGCCGCGGGAGCAGGATCTTTTCCGCGTCGGCAGCAATGCCAACGCCTTGATCGTGATCGGCGTCGCTGAAGCTGCGGAGGCGCAGCACCCCGAATATGCTGTGCTGTGGCGCCAGATCGACGAGCGCACCGGCGCGTTCGAGCAAATCACAGCGCGGCGCATGGTTGAGGCCCGAACCAACAGTTCGGAGACGTTGCGGGTGGCTGGTCTGCCGGGCGAGTTTACCGTCGTCGAGGTCGAACCGGGCGTTTACGCGCTGGATAGTGTATTCGCCACTATCCCGGACGGCCGCGTCACCTACATCGCGCCCGGTTTGATCGAAGGCCCGGAGCGGCCCTCGTTTGAGGCCCGCCGTGGCGAGGCGGTTTATTTGGGCATATGGGAAGCCAGCTTGGTCGATCACAGCGCCGTGGTTCGCCCATGGCGCCTGACTGAAGAAGATACAGCCCTGCTTTCACGAGCCACCGGGCGCACCGTAATCGGCGGGCTCACGCCGCGTGAAACCACGCTGCGCGCGGCGCCGTGCACGCCGCGCTATCTCTCAAGCTTCTCCCAACGTCAGATCTGCTAGGAGTTTCGCGTGCAGGAAGACGCTCTCGCGCCCTTGCTGGAAGAGGTGCGCCGCTTCGTCAACGAGCGGCTTGTGCCGCTCGAAGCGCAAACCGCTGAAGAAGACGCCGTTCCGCCCGAAGCTTTAGCGCAGATGCGCGCGCTTGGCCTGTTTGGGCTGTCGATCCCGGAAGAATATGGCGGTCTCGGCCTCAGTATGGAGGATGAATGCCGCACCATGTTCGAGTTCTGCCGGTGTTCGCCGGCGTTTCGCTCTGCGTTTGGCACCAATGTGGGCATCGGCAGTCAGGGGCTGGTGATGTTCGGCACGGAAGCGCAGAAACGCAAATGGCTGCCGGGCATCGCTTCGGGTGAAACCATTACCTCGTTCGCGTTGACTGAGCCCGAAGCGGGGTCCGATTCTGGCGCCGTGCGCACCCGCGCGGATCGCGATGGAGACGGCTACGTTCTGAATGGCGCCAAGCGCTACATCACCAACGCCAATCGCGCCTCCATCTTCACTGTAATGGCGCGGACGGATCAGAAGGTGAAGGGCGGCGGCGGCGTTTCCGCTTTCCTTGTGCCGCGCGATCTGCCGGGCGTCAGTGTGGGCAAGGCGGAGAAGAAGATGGGCCAACAGGGCGCCCATATTCACGATGTGAACTTCGATAACGTGCGCGTCCCCGCGGAAAACCGGCTGGGCGAAGAGGGCCAAGGCTTTCGTATCGCCATGCAGGTGCTGGATCGTGGGCGGCTGCACATTTCCTCTGTCTGCGTCGGTGTTGCCGAACGGCTGATTGAAGAAAGCGTGCGCTACGCCGGTGAGCGCAAGCAGTTCGGCCAGCCCATCGGCAGTTTTCAGATGATCCAGGCCATGTTGGCCGATAGCCGCGCCGAGGCGAACGCTGCGCGCGCCATGATCCTTGAAGCCGCGCGGAAGCGGGATCGCGGCGGCGACGTGACGATGGAGGCGGCGTGCGCCAAACTGTTCGCATCCGAGATGGTGGGGCGCGTGGCTGATCGCGCGGTGCAGATATTCGGCGGTTCAGGCTATGTGGCCGATCACGGCATCGAGCGCTTCTACCGCGATGTGCGCATCTTCCGCCTCTATGAAGGCACCAGCGAGATTCAGCGCCTCATCATCGCGCGGGAAATGATGAAACGCGGCGCCTAATCGGCGGAGGCGCGCAGCATGAGCTGCGCGGCGGCCTCAAGCGTACGCAAATCCTCGGCTGAGAATCCGGCTAGCCGCGCGCGGAGCATGGCAAGGCGGCGTTCGCGGCCGCGCTCCATCAAGGCGCGCCCCTGCGCGGTGACTTCAATCACCACCCCGCGGCGATCGCGCGGATCCGGCGTTTTCGCCACCAGCCCGTCGCGCTCGAGGTCGGCCACGGTTTTTGACATGGTGGGCGCGCTCAACTGCTCGGCGCGCGCCAGCTCTGAGAGGCTGCGCGGCCCTGCGAACGCCAGCACTGAAAGCGCCGAAAGCTTGGCTGGCGAAACGCCGCTCTCAGCATCGGCGCTGCGGACATTACGAAGCAGGCGGATGGCGGCGGCGTGCAACCGCTCCGCGACACGATCAAGCTCTGGTTCAGCCATGCTCAGCAGATTGCATTGACATATTTAGTTCGTCAAACTAAACAAAAGCGGCGGGGTGCTTACAGCGGAGGTCAGTTCATGAGCGGGAATGCTTCTCTCTTTCGCGGGTTGGGCCAAATCGGGGTGGTTTCGGCCAAGGCGGGCGAGGTAATCGCGTTTTATCGTGACGTGATGGGCTTTCCCGTACGGTTCGAGGCCGGAGGCATGACGTTCATGCAAGCAGGCGAAGCCAGTCTGATGATTGGGGCCATGGAAAACCCGCCCCAGCATGACGTCACGCTCTATTTCGAGCCCGTCGATTGGAACGCGGCCGAGGCGCAACTCGAAGCCGCGGGCGTGCAGTTTGAGCGCGAGGCCATGGTGCTGCAGCGCGAAGAAACGCGCGAGCACCTGCTGCGCCCGTTCCGCGATCCTGAAGGGCGCCCGCTTTATCTGCTCGGCTGGCGCCCGCTCTGAGGCGCCTCCGCGCGGAAGTGCGCGTCGAGAAACTCGAGAAACACGTCCCAATCCTGGCTATGCACCCCGTGCAGCCCATCGCGCGTGTAGAAGCCGATGCCTGCGCGCAGATTAGGACGGCGCATGTCTGGCTGGACGAGGCCGCCTTCGCCATAGAGTTCGTAAACTGGGCTCGCGCTCTCCGCGGCCCGCCACGCCCCCAGCGGATCGGCCCAGGCGTCGCGCCGGGAATTGCCCAGCAGCACCGGGCGGGGCGCAATCAGCGCGATAAGGTCGTCCTGATCCACTGCGCTCTCAGCTGCCCGCGCGTAGGCCGGGGGGAACCACCACGGATAAGCTCCCATGATTTCAGCTATGCTCTCGCCGGCGTCGCTCCGGTTGAGCGATGCGCCGCCGCGCCCCGATTGATGCGCGATCACCGCCGCGATCCGCGCATCGTTGGCGCCGGCCAGCAAGGCGGCCTTGGCGTTGCGTGAGTGGCCCCATACGGCGATGTGCGCGGCGTCGAAACGCGCGTCGGCGGCAATGACATCGTAGGCTTGGGAATAAAGCCAGGCCCATGCCGCAAGCGCCCCGGCGCGGGGGGCGTCTTCGCCGTAGAGCTGCGCCAGTCCCGCGCGCGCGCTTTCAGCTTCATCGCCGACCACATCCCCGGCGTAAAACATGGCCAGCGCATAACCACGTGCGAGGATTTGCCGGTAAGGCGGAACCATGATGTGGCGGCCGAACACAAGCTCAACCAACGGCGTCTCCCAGCCGCCTTCGCATCCAGGGAACACCGGGGTCAGCGGGCCGGCGATGGTGGCGGGCGGATCGCGAAAGGCGGCGCGATTGCCGCAAAAGTTTTGCATGACGATCACCGGCGCTGGGCCGCGCGCCTGTGCGGGCATGACGATGATCATGTTGAAGTGGAGGGGGCGGTCGGCCCCGCCCACGGCAACGCTCCATTGTTCGATCTGGGCTTCGCCCGCCAGCGGCGCGTAGCTGATCACATCGCGCGAGAGCAGCCGTGGCGGGATGATATGGGCAGGGTAAGGCCCGTAAATTTCAGTGGCGAAGGCTTGGCGCAGAAGCGGCGCGCGGCGCGTTTCCCAATCGTGGCGCGTGCTGATCGGCGCATCCTGTCCAAACGGGCCCAAAATCGGCGCCGGCGCCGGCGGAGCCAGCGCCGGATCAAGCGTCACATTCGGCAGGCGCGCCGCGATGCACCCCGCCAGGCCGAACCCCACAAGGCCGATGGCGATGATAAGCCAAACCCAACGTGCGCGCATGTCTTATGGGATGGCGCCGCCGGCGGGCGCTTGTCGAGCCCAAACTGCGCGCTCGCCTTGGGGTGAGTTCACCCGTAAGCTTAAAGGGAACGATGTCTTCGCCGCTGCAACAACTCGTCGCCGAGATTGAAGCATGCCGTGCTTGCGCTTTGCCGCATCAGCATCGCCCGGTGGTTTGGGTGGATGCCCGCGCACGCATCCTGATCGCCGGGCAGGCGCCGGGCAGGCGTGTGCACGAAAGCGGCGTGCCCTGGGATGATCCCTCCGGCGACCGGCTCCGCACCTGGCTCATGCTCGATCGCGCCGCCTTTTACGACAAACGCAACATAGCCGTCGCCGCCATGGGCTTCTGTTACCCCGGCGCCGTGAACGGCGCCGACTTGCCGCCACGGCGCGAATGCGCGCCCTTGTGGCGGCCGCGTTTGCTGCCCTTGCTCAAGAATGTTCGTCTGACCCTGCTGGTCGGCGCCTATGCGCAACGCTATCATCTTGGCGCAGCAGCGAAGCAGACTTTGGGCGAAACAGTGCGCGCCTGGCGCGACTATCCCGCCCACGTCATGCCCTTGCCGCACCCGTCGTGGCGCAACAGCGCGTGGCTGAAGAGGAATCCGTGGTTCGAGGCGGACGTATTGCCGGAATTGCGGCGGCGGGTTTCATCAGCGTTGCGCTAGCGTTGCTGGCGGCCTGTGTGCCGACTGTCCAGCGCGCATCATCTCCATTGGCCACCTTTGAAGGGCCGCAATTTCGCGCGGTGGAGGAGCGTTTCTATACGTTCGACGGCGCAGCACTCGGGCTCACCGCGTGGTTGCCCGAAGGCCAAGCGCCTCGCGCCGTCATCATCGGCCTGCACGGCATGAACGATTACGCCCATACGTTCTATTTGGCGGGCCCGTGGTTCGCCGCGCGCGGCGTGGCGCTCTATGCGTATGATGCGCGCGGGTTTGGGCGCTCGCCCAATCGCGGCGTATGGCCGGGCCAGCATCTGATGATCGAAGATTTGCGCGCGGCGGTGGCGGCGGCGCGGCGGGCCCATCCTGGCGCGCCCATCGCGGTGGTCGGCGATTCCATGGGCGCCGCCGAAGCGATCGCGACCTTCGGCGAGCCCGGCTCGCCGCAAGTGGATCGCTTGGTGCTTGTTGCGCCGGCGGTGTGGGGCTGGTCCACACTGCCGGATCATTACGCGCTGACGCTTTGGGTGGGCGCGCACACGTTTCCCTGGCGTGCGGTTTCGCCGCCGCGCAACGTCACCCGGCGCATCTCAGCTTCCGATAACCGCGAAGCGCTGCTGCAGGCGGGCCGCGCGCCGCACATGATTTGGCGCACGCGGATCGATGCCGTCTACGGCCTCGTCAACCTGATGCAGACCGCCTCCGAACGCGCAGCCAATCTCGACGGCGATGTGCTGTTTCTCTACGGCGCGCATGATCAGATCATTCCGCGGGCGTCGGCGGTCTCGGCGGCGCGCAGGCTGCCGGCCAGCGCCCGCACCGTCTTCTACCCTGAGGGCTGGCACTGGCTGCTGCGCGATCTTCAGCGCGAGGTGGTGTTCGCCGATATCCTCGCTTTTATTGAAGACGCCGACGCCCCTTTGCCTTCCCAGGCGCCGCCGCTTCTGCCGCTGGTTCAAGCAAATCGTTAACGAGCTGGGCGTAAGATGGCCGCGCTATGGCGCTGCCGCTTAAGACTCTGTTCAACAAACGCCAGATGGCGATGACGCGCGCGAAGCTGCGCGCCTGGTGGGAAGGCGAAGCCTTCGATGAGGCGGCCGTGGAGGCCGCGCTCACCGCCGCCAATGACGGCGCCCCCGCCGGCGCCGACGACGCGTTGTTCGATCTCCCGCCTTACACGCCGCCTCCGCGCTTAGCGGCGCTGAACGTGTTGTGGGGCGCAGGTCGCGTTCGCCCCGGCGATGATCTCGCCGACGCACTTGAGCCCGCACGCATTGGCGCCCCCGAGGACGGCGTGGTCGCCGTGCTGGGCGCCGGCATGGCCGGGCCAGTGCAAGCATTCGCCGGCGCGTTTCCCGGCAAGCTCGAAGCGTTCGAGTGGCGCGAGGAAACCGTCGATGCGCTGCGGCAAGGCGTAGCCGCCGCCGGCTTAAGCGAACGCGTCTCGGTCACCCGCGTCGATCTGGAAGCGCACGTCTGGGCCGCCAATCATTTTGACGGGCTTTGGAGCACAGACGATTTCGCCTATTGCAGCTACCCGCCGCATCTGGCCCAGCAGATCATGAAATGCCTCAAGCCGGGCGCCTGCGCGGTTCTGGAAAGCTACACCGGTTTGCCGTCTCCAGAATTCAACACCGCGTTTGCTTCCGCGTTCGCCGAGCCGCAAATCCGCGCGCACGGCGATCTGCTGCAAGTGCTGAAAGATGTGGGGCTCGTCGTCGAGGCGGATGAGGACATCACCGACGATTTCTTGAGCTATGCACGCCAGAGCTTCCTTCAGCTCGCCGATAAGCTTGGCGAAGCGGCCAAGCTCGATGTCGCCGCCGCGCGTGAGCTGGCGTGGGAGGCAGAAGCCTGGCGCACGCGGCTGAAGCTGTTGGCGCAGCGGCGTCTGGAACGGCGCCGCATCATTGTGCGCAAACCCGTCGAAACTCAGCCTGCAGCTGAAGCAAACGCAAACGCTCCGGAAGCTTCTATCTGAACATCCACGCGCTCGCCTAACGGCGCGCGCGCAGGGGCCAGCACCGCCCACACCACGCCGCCTGCTTCAACCCGCACGCGGTCATGTGCGCCTTGTGGGCGCACGTCCAGCACGCGCGCCGCCGTGCCGGGCGTAAGCGTGAGCGCCTCCGCCCGCACCACGGCTAGGCCCTCGGCGCCTTCGCCAAGATGGCGCGCCGGCACGGGCCCGAACGGCGTCGCCAAGGCGCCGTTTTCGATGCGTCCGCGATAGGTGTTCACCGGGCCAAGCGCGGCGGCCGCACCGGCGCAGGCTGGCTGATCGTAGGCTTCGCGCGGCGCCGCTTCCTGCAGCACGCGCCCCGCTTTCAGGATCGCCAGGCGATCGGCCACCATCAGCGCTTCGTCCGCGTCATGGGTGACGAAAATGGCGGTGGTCTTGGTTTCGCCCAGCGCCGCCAGCGTGACCGCGCGCAAATCGGCGCGCAAACTCGGGTCGAGCCCGGAGAAGGGTTCGTCCAGCAGAATGGCGCGCGGCTTCGGCGCCATGGCGCGCGCAAGCGCGACGCGCTGCTGTTCACCGCCGGAGAGTTCATGCGGAAACGCCCCCGCCCGGTGCGCAAGACCAACGCGATCAAGCCAGACAAGCGCGGTGCGCGCTTTGTCCTGCGCGGTTTGTCCCTCAAGGCCAAACGCCACGTTCTGCGCCGCCGTGAGATGCGGAAACAGCGCATAGTCTTGAAACACCATGCCGATGCGCCGCGCTTCCGGCGCCAGCGTGCGTCCCGGCGCAGAGGCGATATCGTCGGCGATGCGTATCTCGCCCGCGTCAAGCGGCTCGAGCCCGGCGATCAGCCGCAGGATGGTCGACTTACCGGAGCCGGAAGCGCCGAGCAGCGCGAGCACCTGTCCGCTCGCCGCTGTCAGCGAAACGTCCTCAAGTGCAACGCGCCCCGGATAAGTGCGGCGAACGCGCGTAAGTGAGATCGCCGTCATGGTCGTGCGCCCGCCCGCGCCGCGCCAATGCCGCGCGCAAGAATGATCATCGGCGCCAGCCCCGCCAGGAAAATCAGCAACGAAGGCGCAGCCGCCTGAAGCAAGCGCTCATCGGACGCGTAGGAATAAGCCAACACCGCCAGCGTGTCGAAGTTGAACGGGCGCAAGATCAACGTGGCCGGCAATTCCTTGAGAATATCGACGAAAAGGATCAAGGCCGCAGCTCCCAGCGAGGGCGCGGCGATCGGCAAATCCACTTGGAGCAGGCGCCGCCAAGGCCCCGCGCCAAGCGTGCGCGCGGATGCATCGAGCCCTTTTGAGAGGCGCGCCAAGCCGGCGTCAATCGGCTGCACGCCGGCGGCCGTGAAGCGCGCCGCGTAGGCCCACAAGAGCGCCGCCGCCGAAAGCGCTGCGCCCAAGCCGCCGATCCATCCCGCTTCGCGCGCAAGTCCGAACAGCGACAGCGCGCCTAAAGCAATCACCGCACCGGGCGCCGCATAGCCCATGCCGGCGACAAACAGCGCGCCCTTGCCAAGCGCGCCGGCCCGGCGCGCCGCGCCGGCGATAGCGGCCGCGATCGCCAGCGTCACCGCCGCGCCAAGCGCCGCTAGCGCCACGGAATTGAAGAAGGGTGTAATCAGGTCGTTGGCGTTGGGGTGCAGCAGCGCCAGCCGTGCAAG
>JAEUMU010000019.1 GCA_016791325.1 Hyphomonadaceae bacterium | reverse complement strand
GCTTCCATTAGACTCGCCGCACCGTGTTCCTGAATTGTTCTTGATGCCGGCGCGACTCTGACTACTAAATATGGTGTCCGCCGCCTCCCCGCGGCGGCCTCCGAGAGTTGTCACGCGCATGAGCACAACCGCGCCAGCCCTGTTCGTCGGCCATGGCTCGCCGATGAACGCGATCGAAGACACCCCAGCGGCGCGCGGCTGGGCTGAAATCGCGCGCCGATTTCCAAAGCCGAGGGCGGTGATTGCGATCTCCGCGCATTGGACCACGGCCGGCGTGCGCGTCATGTCCGACGCCCATCCGCGGACCATCCACGATTTTGGCCGCGGCTTTCCCCAAGCCTTGTTCGAGATTCAATATCCCGCCCCCGGCGATCCCACGCTCGCGCGACAAATCGTAGAAAAGCTGGCGGACTTCGGCGCTCAACTGGATGCGAGTTGGGGCTTCGATCACGGCGCCTGGAGCGTGCTGCGCCGCATGTATCCCGATGCCGATGTGCCGATCGTGCAGGTCAGCCTCGCTGTTGATCAGTCGCCGCAATTTCATTTCGCGCTGGCGAGGGCGCTCGCACCGCTGCGCGATGAGAACGTACTCGTCCTCGCCGCCGGCAACATCGTCCATAATCTCTCGGCGTTCTTCCGCACCAAAACGCTCGAACCTTGGGTGCAACGCTTCGATCGCTTCGTGACGGACGCCGCCGAACGTGGCGATCCCGCCGCCATTCTGCGCTACGCTTCACATCCAGACGCCGCCGAAGCCGCGCCCGATTGGGATCATTTCTTTCCGGTTTTCTACGCCCTCGGCGCCCGCCGCCGCGAAGAGCCCGTATCCATTTTCAATCAGCACTATGAGCCCGGCATTTCAATGACCGCCTTCGCCTATGGCCTCCCGCAATGAAGGACGGCCTCACTCACATTCGCATTCGCGGCGCGCGCGAGCACAATCTCAAGAGCATCAACGTCGATATTCCGCGCAATGAGCTGGTCGTGATCACCGGCCTTTCCGGCAGCGGCAAATCCTCGCTGGCGTTCGACACCATCTACGCAGAAGGCCAGCGCCGCTACGTCGAATCGCTCTCCGCTTACGCGCGCCAGTTCCTTGAACTGATGCAGAAGCCGGATGTGGATTCTATCGAAGGGCTCTCGCCCGCTATCTCGATCGAACAGAAAACCACGTCGCGCAATCCACGCTCCACAGTCGGAACCGTCACCGAAATCTACGATTACATGCGCCTGCTCTGGGCGCGCGTGGGCGTGCCGTATTCACCGGCCACCGGCCAACCTATCGCGGCGATGCAAGTCAGCGAAATGGTCGATCGCATCATGGCGTTGCCGGAGGGCGCGCGGCTCTACCTGCTTGCGCCTGTCGTGCGCGATCGTAAGGGCGAGTACAAGAAGGAGATGGCTGAGTATCTTAAGAAGGGATACCAGCGCGCCAAGATCGACGGCGAATTTTTCGATCTAAGCGAACCGCCGACGCTCGATAAGAAGTTCAAACACGACATCGACATCATAATCGATCGCGTCGCCGTCAAAGCCGGCCTTGAAACACGCCTCGCGGACTCACTCGAACAAGCCCTGAAATTGGCCGATGGCATCGCCTTCGCCGAATACGCTGATGATAAAGGCGGAGCGAAAGCGGGCGAACGCATCATCTTCAGCCAGAAATTCGCCTGCCCGGTTTCCGGCTTCACGATCCCCGAAATCGAGCCCCGGCTTTTCTCGTTCAACAACCCCGCCGGCGCTTGCCCCGCCTGCGATGGCCTCGGCGTCCAACTCAAGTTCGACGCTGATCTGGTGGTCCCCGATCACGACAAATCGTTGAAGGAAGGCGCGGTCGCGCCTTGGGCGAAGGGCCCATCGCCGCTTTACGCGCAAACGCTTGAAGCGCTCGCCAAGCACTACAAAGCCAAAGTCGCCACGCCCTGGAAGGAGCTGCCGAAGGATCTGCGCGCCGCCATCCTCAACGGCACCAAGGAGCCGGTCAAATTCGTCTACGACGATGGCGTGCGCCGCTATGAAACCACCAAGAATTTCGAAGGCGTGCTGCCCAATCTTGAGCGCCGCTGGAAAGAAACCGACTCCACCTGGGTACGCGAAGATCTGGAGCGGTATCAGAGCGAAGCGCCGTGCCCGGTCTGTGAAGGCAAGCGCCTCAAGCCAGAAGCGCTGGCAGTCAAGGTCGCCGCCAGCGACATCGCCGCCGCCTCGACGCTGTCGATCCGCGCCGCTCGCGATTGGTTCGGCGCGCTGAACGACAAGCTTACGCCCAAGCAGCGCGAAATTGCGGTGCGCATCCTCAAAGAGATCAATGACCGCCTGCGCTTCCTCGTCGATGTGGGGCTCGATTATCTCTCGCTTGGGCGGGCGTCCGGCACGCTCTCAGGCGGCGAGAGCCAGCGTATTCGCCTCGCCAGCCAGATCGGTTCGGGCCTTACCGGCGTGCTCTACGTGCTCGATGAGCCCTCCATCGGCTTGCACCAGCGCGACAACACGCGCCTGCTCGACACACTCAAGCGCCTGCGCGACCTCGGCAATTCCGTGCTCGTGGTCGAGCATGACGAGGAAGCCATCCTCGAAGCCGATCACGTGATCGATATGGGGCCCGCCGCCGGCATCCATGGCGGCGTCGTCATCGCCGAGGGCACGCCCGCGCAAATCCAGAAGAACAAGAATTCCGTCACCGGCGCCTATCTCACCGGCGCGCGCGAAATCTCAATCCCCGAAAAGCGGCGCTGGGTGAACAAGAAGCGCCAGATCACGGTGAAAGGCGCGCGCGGCAACAATCTGCAGAACGTAACCGCCGACATCCCCCTGGGCACGTTCACCTGCGTCACGGGAGTCTCCGGCGGCGGTAAATCTACGCTGGTGATCGAAACCTTGTTTAAGGCCGTGTCGCGCCAATGGCATGGCGCCGGCGATGTGCCGGCGGAGCACGATGCGATCCTCGGCCTCGAACATATCGATAAGATCATCGACATCGATCAAAGCCCGATCGGGCGCACACCGCGCTCGAATCCCGCCACCTATACCGGCGCCTTCACGCCGATCCGCGATTGGTACGCCGGGTTGCCGGAATCGAAAGCGCGCGGCTACGGGCCGGGCCGCTTCTCGTTCAATGTGAAAGGCGGGCGCTGCGAAGCCTGCCAGGGCGATGGCGTTATCAAGATCGAGATGCACTTCCTGCCCGACGTGTACGTCACCTGCGATACCTGCAAAGGCAAACGCTACAACCGCGAAACGCTCGAAGTGCTCTATCGCGGCAAGTCCATCGCCGACGTGCTGGACATGACAGTCGAAGAAGGGGCGAACCTATTCAGCGCCGTGCCCAGCATCCGCGACAAGCTGGAAACGCTGAAACGAGTCGGCCTTGGCTATGTCCATATCGGCCAGCAGGCCACAACGCTTTCCGGCGGCGAAGCGCAGCGCGTAAAGCTCTCAAAAGAGCTGTCCAAGCGCGCCACCGGGCGCACGCTCTACATTCTCGACGAACCCACCACTGGCCTTCATTTCGAGGACGTGAAGAAGCTCCTGGAGGTGCTGCACGAGTTGGTCGACAACGGCAATTCCGTCTTGGTGATCGAACACAATCTCGACGTCATCAAAACCGCCGATTGGATTCTTGATTTGGGCCCGGAAGGCGGCGACGGCGGTGGGCGCATCGTCGCGCAAGGCACGCCTGAGGAGGTGGCCAAGGTGAAGGAAAGCCACACCGGCCGTTATCTTGCCGCTGCGTTGAAGCGCCATGCCGAACGCACCGAGAAGCTCGCAGCCGCCGCTGCTGACGCGCCGGCGCCAAAAACAACGCGCAAAGCGGCGAAGAAGCGCGCGAGCGGCTAGGCCGCCGCATCCGCCACTTTGATCTTGCCTTCTTCCAGCGCCGCCGCCGCTGCGCGCGCGTTGACGCCGAACGCCGCCACGTAGAACACCATGGCGCCGATCCAGCTCACGATCTGCCAAACCGCTGCCGCCGCCCATGTTGCGGGGCTGGCGAAGGCGGCGAAGAAGTCCTCGCGCAAAGACTCAATATCGAAAGTCCCTGCGGCGGCGCTGGTGAACATCTGCATCAGATGCGGCGCAAGCGCCCCGAACACGGCGAAAAACCCAATCACCCCCACCACTATCGAGAACACGGCATACAGCAAGTAGAGCAGGAAGAACGCCCCCAGCACCGCCCAGAAGCGCCCTTTCGTGACTGTCCACGCGTCAAAAAAGGAAAAGCGCTTACGCGCAATGGAAGTGGCCGCAGCTGGCGCAAAGCGAACGGCGAAAAAGAGCATCGCGCCATAATAGACGAGGTAGAGCAGCCCAATCGCCGCCGCGCCCGCCCCACCCATCGTTTCGAGATCAGCCCCCGCACCCGCGCCGCTGACCGCCAAGACGCTCACGATCGCGACCATCAAAATGGACTGCGCCGTGGAGCCCGCGAGATAAAGCCCAAACCACACCCAATACGTCACATAAACGCGCCACGTGTCGGCCCCCAGCGTCAACCCTAAAAAGCCGCCGGTTTCGCCGCGCACCATCCAACGCAAGCACGCCGCCTCGTACGCGGCGTAAAGGATGTAAAACAAGAAAACCCAAATCAGCATGCCCGGCAGCAGCGCCAGGACTTCCATTGGGAACCCCGTGTTTGCGAGCGCAGCCGCGTCGCCCGTCACAGCCCCGCTCAAGATCTCCCAATACCAGCTCATAAAACTGGACAACGCGCCCCAGAACAGCGCCACGAACGCGCCGATCAGAACCGCGCAACCCACGAAAAATCCAATGGTCGCCGCTGTCAGCACACCGCCGCGCTCGCGCTTGCGGAATGCGTAGAAAGTTGCGTTAAGCGGCTCGGCCATCGTTCACCCCCCCAAGGCGTCTTGGGGAGCATGGCTCGCCGCGGGGCTGGAATCAACGCCGCCCTAATCGCAGCCGTCGCGCCCGCCGTCGAATAATTCCGTCTCGCCTGTCCCGTCGACGACGGAAATGCGCAACCGTTCGCCATAGCGGTCGATGAAGGCGAGTCCGCCCTCCAGCGAACCGCTGCGTCCTTGCGCCACCGGCCAGCATATCGCTTGATCGCCTGTCCGGCACAGCCGCCAGCCATCGTCAACCGGCGCCAGCGTGTATTGCTGCCCTAGCGGCGCTTCGCTGCCGCCGCCGTAGCGCAGAAGATCGCCGCTCATGGAGCCCGGCTGCTGCGGCGAAGCGAACCAGCGCATGGTCGTCGCGACGGCGCCGCTGCGCTCGATCCAGCAGCCGGCCAAGCGCTCGTCCGGCGCCGGCGTGAAAACGCTCGCGCATGCGCTGAGCAGAAGCAGGGCGGCAAAGGCTCTCATGGCGCCGGCAACTCCCCCGTATGCTCCAACACGACCGGTCCGGTCATCAGAACCCGGTCATCGCCTTCGCGCCACTCAATCTGAAGTGATCCCCCGTCGACAAGCACGTTCACCCGCCGCCCGGCCCGGCCTTGCCGATGCGCCGCCACCACCGCCGCGCACGCGCCAGTACCGCACGCCTTGGTCAGCCCCGCGCCGCGCTCCCACACGCGCAGGCGGATTTCCTCCGGCGAGCGCACCTCGGCAAACCCAACATTCACACCCTGCGGAAACAGCGCGTCATGCTCCACGCGCGCGCCAATCTCCGCCACGGGGATCTGCGCCACATCGTCGACAAAGAACACAACGTGCGGGTTGCCCATGTTCACCGCCCCCGGCGACTGCAGCCCGCCAGCGCTGAAATCCAGCCGCGTGGTGTCCATCGCGCGCGCGATCGGAATTTCCTCCCAGCGCAGCAGGGGCGAGCCCATATCGACAGTGATGATGTTCTCGCCCGCACGCTCCGCATAGAGCATGCCGGCCGGCGTTTCGATCCGCCGCGTGGCGGCCCCACCGTCCTGCATCAGCAACCAGCCGACGCAGCGCGTGGCGTTGCCGCACGCCTCCACCACGCCGCCGTCCTGGTTCCAAATGCGCATGTAGGCGTCGCCGCGGATGGAGCGCTCCATCGCAATCACCTGGTCGCAGCCCAAGCCTGTGCGTCGGTCGGCGATGGCGCGCGCCTGCGCTTGTGAAAGCGGCAGCGCCCCGCGCGAACGCGCGTCGATAATGACGAAGTCGTTGCCGCAGCCGTTCATCTTGAAGTAGCGCATCGCCGCCAATGTAAGCGGCTTCGCCCCCGCCTGCACCCCCCTGTGCGCGCCCGGCGGTCGCCACTGGCATGATTGCCCTTTTCTTGGCCGCCCGGCTCTGCTTGGTTGCGCGAAAGGGGGTGACGTCCCATGCGGAAATTGGCGGGCGCGGCCCTCTTACTGGCGGCGCTTCTTCTGGGTTCGTGCAACACGGCGGGGGCGATGGCCGCTTCAGATCAGGACAATCTCTGGCTTGAAGAGATCGAGGGCGAACGCGCGCTGGCCTGGGTGCGCGATCAGAACGCGCGCTCGCTGGCGGTGCTGGAGGCCGATTCGCGCTACCCGCAGCTCTATGCCGATGCGCTCGCCATCGCCAACAGCCGCGACCGGCTAGCGCTGGGCGAGGTCCGCGAAGGCCATCTCTACAATTTCTGGCAGGACGAAACACAGGTTCGCGGCGTGTGGCGCCGTTCGCCGCTTGCCGACTATACGCGCGGTGAGCCCCGCTGGGAAACGCTGCTCGATATCGACGCCCTCGCGCATGCGGAGAACGCCAATTGGGTGTTCAAAGGCGCGGTGTGCCTGGACGGGTCGTCGCGGTGCATGCTCGCTCTGTCCGATGGCGGGCGCGATGCGATTACCTGGCGCGAGTTCGACACCACCTCGCGCCGCTTCGTTGAAGGCGGCTTCGTGGTGCCCACGGCCAAGTCGAGCGTGGCCTGGGTCGACGCCAACACGCTGAACGTCGCCACCGATTGGGGCGAAGGCTCCATGACGGCGAGCGGCTATCCCGCCATCGTCAAACGCTGGGCGCGCGGCGCCCCGCTGAGCGAGGCCGTGGAGATATTGCGCGCGCCGCTTAGTGATGTCGGCGTCTATGTCGGCACGCTACAGGATACGGACGGTCGCCTCGTTCCGATCGCCACGCAGGCGCAAACCTTTTTTGAATCGGTGTCGTGGCGTCTCGACGCCGCCAGCCCGCAACGCTTCAACCTGCCCCCACGCGCAACCATACGCGGCCTCTTCCAAGGCCAATTGGTGTTCTCATTGGAGCAGGCTTGGCGCGGCCTCCCGCAAGCGGCTCTCGCCGCCTATCCGCTGGCGGACGCCGGCGCGGAAAACCCGCGCACATCGCTTCTGTTTGCGCCTGGCCCGCGCCAATCGATCGAGGATGTCGCAGTCACGCGCGACGCCGTGTTGGCGGCCGGCTACGAAAATGTGCGCGGGCGCATCCTGCGCTTCACCCGCGCCGGCGCGAGTTGGACGCAGAGCGTGGTCGACCTGCCGCAGAACGGCTCGGTGAATTTCGCCGGCGCCAGCCCCACCGAGGCGGCGGCCTTCGCCGTATTCCGGGATTTCCTCACGCCCGATACGCTCTACGCGCTGGAAGATGGCGCCGCGCACGCACGCACTGTCCGCGCGCTCCCGGCCCAGTTCGACTCCGCGCCGTACATTACCGAACAATATGAAGCGGTCAGCAGCGATGGCGTGCGCGTGCCGTATTTTGTCGTTCGCCGCCGCGACATGCCTTTCAATGGCGACAACCCGACGCTGCTTTGGGCCTATGGGGGCTTCCAGCTTTCCTACCCGCCATTCTATTCAGGCTTCGTCGGGCGCATGTGGCTGGCGCATGGCGGCGTTTATGTGATCGCCAACATTCGCGGCGGCGGCGAGTTCGGCCCCGCCTGGCACCAGGCCGGCCTGCGCACCAACCGACAGATCATCTTCGATGATTTCTACGCCGTTCAGCGCGACCTGGTGGAGCGGGGCGTCACGAGCCCGCGCCGGCTCGGCATCATGGGCGGCTCCAATGGCGGACTGCTGATGGGCGTCATGCTCAATCAGCATCCGGAAATGGTCAACGCCGCAGTCGTGCAAGTGCCGTTGTTGGACATGCTGCGTTACGATCAATTGCTGGCCGGCGCTTCTTGGGTCGATGAATACGGCTCGCCGGCCAATCCTGAAGAGCGCGCGTTTCTGGAAACCATTTCGCCCTTGCAGAATTTGCGGCCGCGCCCCGATTTCCCGACGCCCTTCGTGCTTACCTCCACCAAGGATGATCGCGTTCACCCAGGCCACGCCAGGCGTTATGTCGCGCGCATGCTCGCCCTTGGCATGCCGGTGCTCTACTATGAGAATATTGATGGCGGCCACGCCGCCGCCGCAAATCTCAACGAAGCAGCACGGCGGCGCGCCCTGGAATACACCTATCTCATGCAGCGCCTCGTGGATTGAACGCGGACGGGAGAAGCTCGGAAATGACAATCGTTCGCGCGGCCATCGGCCTGTTGGGCTTTGCGTTGTTGGGCCTCATCCTCTGGGCGGCGACATCAATGCAGGAGCTTCACGGCTCCTTCTTCGATCAGCTCGCCGTCGTCACCACGCTGCCGTGGGGCGTCACCGCCTTGGTCGATCTCTACATCGGCTTCGTGCTGATCGCGGTGATCATGTTCCTTACCGAGCGCTCATGGCTGGTGGCCGCGCTTTGGGCTGCGCCGATGTTCATTCTGGGCAATGTGTGGGCGGCGATTTGGGTGGTGATCCGCCTGCCGCATCTGGCCAAGCAATTATCTAAGCCGGATTGGCCGGCGTCCTGAACAAATCCCGCAGCACGGCGGCGAGCAGGCGCGCTTCCTGTTCGCGCTGGCTGCCTTCACGCCACGCCACGCCGATCGCGCGCCCCACCACGGGCTCCGCGAATGGCCGGATCGCCACTGGCGCGCCCGCCGCGGCGCCGCCTTCAGCCGCCAATTTGGGCAGCAGCGTCACGCCCATGCCGCCAGCCACCATCTGCACCAGCGTTTGCAGGCTGGTGGCGCCTACATCCGCGCCCCGCCTGCCAGGCGGCGTCTGGCACACCGCCAGCGCGTGTTCGCGCAGGCAATGCCCATCCTCCAACAGCAGCACATCCTCCTTCACCAGATGCTCGGGCGCCAGATCGTTGCGTTGCGCCAGCGGATGCTCCGGCTGGCACACCAGGAAGAACTCGTCCTCCGCCACCGGCTCGGTGGCGATGCCGTGCGCGGCGTAGGGCAGTGCGATCACTGCGGCGTCTAGCGCGCGGGCGCGCAACGCCTCCACCAGCCGCCCCGTCAGATCCTCGCGCATCTGCAGACGCAACTTGGGATATTTCTTGCGCAGCAGCGGCAGGATGCGCGGCAAGAGAAACGGCGCAATCGTCGGGATCGCCCCCAGTTTGAACACGCCAGAGAAGGGCTTCCCGGCCGCTTGCACGGAGCGAACCATGTCCTCGACTTCGCCAATGGCGCGCGCCGCGCTCTCGGCGGCGGCCTCGCCCGCCGGCGTCAACACAGCCCCGCTCCGCCCGCGCTCCACAAGCACCGCGCCCAGGGACTGCTC
>JAEUMU010000012.1 GCA_016791325.1 Hyphomonadaceae bacterium | reverse complement strand
GCACGGCGCCCATCAGCGCCCACATCATGGCGACGTTGCCGCCCCGAGCGCGCACAAACGCCCCGGCCCGCCACTCAGAATTACGCCACCCGCACCACATGTTTTTGGCCTCAAAAACAGACCTTTGGAGCCTGGTAGCGGTATCAGATTGGCGTAAACGCCCGATTTACCCGCATGGTGAACGCCGCCGATTTTGCTTGCGTAACCGGGTATTCTGCTACTATTGTGATATCACTTTGATGGCACATAGGGGTAAGTCATGGCCGCCGCGCCGCTCAACCACACCCAGGAAAGACCCGCCGCCACCTCCAATGGCGGGTTCATGCTCCTGTTGCTCAGCGTGCTGCAGCTCGGCACGATCTGGTGGATCATCGCCGCCATCCGGGCTGACGATCCGGCCCAAATCATCACCTCGGCGATCGCCTTGACGCTGGTGGCCTTCGGCTTCGGCGGCTTCTATACGCTCCAGCCCAACGAAGCCGCCGCCGTCACCCTGTTCGGCAACTACAAAGGCACCGATCGCACGCCCGGCCTACGCTGGGTGCTGCCCTGGTATGGGCGCAAGAAAATCTCCCTGCGCGTGCGCAACGTCACCGGCGAAAAGCTTAAGGTGAACGATCGCCGCGGCAACCCGATCGAAATCGCCGCCGTCGTCGTCTGGCGCGTGACGGACACCGCCAACGCCCTGTTCGATGTCGATGAGTATCAAACCTTTGTCGACATCCAGATCGAAACCGCCGTGCGCGAAATCGCTTCGCACTTCGCCTACGATCACGCCGAGCATGAAGAGCCCACCTTGCGCGGCGATGCTGATCAGGTCTCTTCCCTGCTGCGCGAGAAATTGCAGGAGCGCGTCTCGGTCGCCGGCGTCGTCGTCGATGAGACCAAGCTCAGCCACTTGGCCTACGCGCCGGAAATCGCCAGCGCCATGCTACGCCGCCAGCAAGCCGAAGCCGTGCTCGCCGCGCGCCAGAAGATCGTCCAGGGCGCGGTGGAAATGGTCGAGCACGCGCTCAACCAGCTCTCCGAGCGCGAGGTCGTCACCTTGGATGACGAACGCCGCGCGGCGATGGTGTCGAACCTGCTGGTGGTGCTCTGCGCGGATCGCGAAACACAACCTGTCGTCAACACCGGGACAATCTACCAATAGCCCATGCCGTCTGAACGCAAAGCCTTCGCGCTCAGGCTCGATCCTGCGCTGCACGACGCCATCGCCCGGCTGGCGAACGCGGATTTGCGCAGCGTGAATGCGGAAATCGAGTTCCTGCTGCGCGAAGCGCTGCGCGCCCGGGGCGTTAAGGTCGAACGAAATAAAGACATCGGAGGGGAGTCATGAGCACGACCAATAAGGCGATCGTCTTCCTCGCCCTGGCCTACGCCATCAGCTGGAGCATCGGCATCGGCGCCCATTATGCCGGCCTGGCGTCGAGCATTCCCGCCACCGCCATCCTCGCCGCCACCATGACAGGCCCCGCCATCGCCGCCCTGATCTGCGCCTTCGCATTCGACAAGGGCCGCCGGGTCGAAGCATTGGGACTGCACTTCAAGCCGAATTGGTGGTGGCTTGCGGCCTACTTCATTCCGATCGCGCTCGCGGTAATCGCCGTGGGCGCAACCATCCTCCTCGGCGAGCGCCACTATATCGACATCGGCCAAGCCACTGCCGCCGTCGCCGCCTCGCAAGGTCAGGATCTTTCGCAAGCGCCAGCCTTCCTGCTCAGCACCACCTTCATCGTCGGCATGGCGCTTACGCTCGGGGCGCTGATCAACGCCCCCATACTCACCTTCACCGAGGAGCTCGGCTGGCGCGGCTATCTGCACGGCCTGTGGCGGCCTTCGGGGTTTTGGCGCGCTTCGCTGGGCACGGGCGCGGTGTGGGGCCTTTGGCACGCGCCGGCGATCTGGTTCTACGGCCTCAACTACCCCGCCGACCGCGCCCTCGGCATCGCCCTGTTCGTGGTGTTCTGCGTCATGCTCTCCCCGCTGATGACGCTGGTGCGCGATCGCGGCGGCTCGGTATGGGCGGCGGGCATCTTCCACGGCGTGTTCAACGCCGTCGGCGGGTTTACGATCGCCGCCGTCTCCGACCCGACCTTCCCCTGGAACGGCATTGTGGGCATCGGCGGCTATGTGGCGCTGGCGCTCGGCCTTGGCGCGGTGGTGCTGCTCCAGCGCCGCCCTGCGCCCGCCCCGGCCGCATGAGGCGCGGCAAATCTGCGCTGCACAGGCGCAGGCTTGTCCCTCCGGCCCGCTTGCCCTAAGCACGCGCGATCCCCTGAGAGGATCGATTCCAAGGCCGCAAGAAGCGGGCGGAGACGCATGCCAAAACGTACCGACATCAACTCGATCCTGATCATTGGGGCCGGGCCGATCATTATCGGCCAGGCGTGCGAGTTCGATTATTCCGGCGTGCAGGCGGTGAAGGCGCTGAAAGCCGAGGGCTATCGCGTCATCCTGGTGAACTCCAACCCCGCCACCATCATGACCGATCCAGGCCTCGCCGACGCCACCTATGTCGAGCCGATCACGCCGGAAATGGTCGAGAAAATCATTGAGGTCGAAAAGCCGGACGCCCTGCTGCCGACCATGGGCGGCCAAACCGCACTCAACTGCGCGCTGACATTGGATCGAACCGGCGTGCTCAAGAAGCATGGCGTGGAGATGATCGGCGCCAAGGCCGACGTGATCGAGAAGGCCGAGCACCGCCTCAAATTCCGCGACGCCATGGACAAGATCGGGCTCGAAAGCCCGCGCTCGCGCCTGGTCAACACCATGGATGAGGCGCTCGCCGCGCTCGAATATGTGCAACTGCCGTCGATCATTCGCCCCTCGCTCACGCTGGGCGGCCTGGGCGGAGGCGTCGCCTACAATCTGGAAGAGTTCAAAGAGATCGTCGAACGCGGCCTCGCCGCCTCGCCCATCACCGAAATCCTGGTCGAAGAAAGCATCATCGGCTGGAAAGAGTACGAGATGGAGGTGGTCCGCGATAAGGCGGATAATTGCATCATCATCTGCTCGATCGAAAACATCGATCCGATGGGCGTACATACCGGCGACAGCATCACAGTCGCGCCCGCGCTGACGCTGACGGACCGCGAGTATCAGATCATGCGCAACGCCTCCATCGCCGTGCTGCGCGAAATCGGCGTAGAAAC
>JAEUMU010000009.1 GCA_016791325.1 Hyphomonadaceae bacterium | reverse complement strand
CGATGACTTTCGCCGCGCGCTGCAAGCGCGGCCTTGATCGCCAGCATGCCGGCGAATTCGCCGTGCGCGCCAGCTTTCGGCGAGAGCGCGACCGCTGGCATGCCCGTCAGCGTGCAGAGCCAATGCGCGAGCTCATCCATTAGCTCAAGCGCGCCCTGCACCGTCGCCACCGGCTGCAGCGGATGCAGGTCCGCGAAGCCCTCGAAGCGCGCGGCGCGCTCATTGAGGCGCGGATTGTGCTTCATCGTGCAGGAGCCAAGCGGGAAGAGCCCGAGATCAATGGCGTAGTTTTTTTGGCTTAAGCGCACAAAGTGGCGCATGGTTTCCGGCTCACTCAAGCCCGGAAGATCGAGCGCCGCTTTGCGGCCGAGGCCGCCCAGCTTATCTGCGCCGCCCTTAGGCGCGGGCAGATCGACGCCCGTGCCTGTGGCGTGGCCGGTTTCGAAGATCAGCGGCTCCGCTTGCAGCAAGCCGCGATTGCCGGAGGTGGTATCGGTGATCATGCGATGACCTTCTTCAGCGCGTTCGCGTAATCCGCGATGTCTGTATCTGTGTTCATTTCCGTCGCGCAGGCGATCAGCACGTCATCCATGCCCGCCCTTGGATTGAGCCGGCTCATCGCCACGCCAGCGATCACGCCCTTCTGCGCCAACGCATCGACAACGCCTTGCGCCGGCTTCGGCAGCTTCACCGCTATTTCATTGAAGAAACGCGGCGTCAGCACGTCGACGCCCTTCACGCCCGCGAGCGCATCCGCCAAAGCCATCGCCTTCTCATGGTTGAGCCGTGCGAGTTGGCGCAGCCCCTTCTCGCCGAGCAGCGTCATGTGGATGGTCCACGCCAGTTGGCACAGGCCGGAATTGGTGCAGATGTTGGATGTCGCCTTCTCGCGGCGAATGTGCTGCTCACGGGTGGAGAGCGTCAGCACAAAGCCGCGCTTGCCGTCCGCGTCGAGCGTTTCGCCGGCGACGCGGCCGGGCATCTGGCGCACGTATTTTTCCTTCACCGCGAACAGGCCCACGTAGGGCCCGCCGAAATTCAGCGCGTTGCCGATGGATTGGCCTTCGCCACAAACGATGTCGGCGCCATAGGCTCCCGCAGGCTCGATCAAGCCGAACGACACGCATTCGGTGAACGTGGCCACCATCAGCGCGCCAGCGCCGCGCGCGGCTTCGCCGATCTTGCTCAAATCGGTCACTGTGCCAAACACGTTCGGCGATTGCACGATAACCGCCGCCACATCGGCGCTGAGCTCTTTTGTCACCGCCGCTTCATCGTCCACCGCCGCTGGCAGCGCCACGATCTCGAGCCCCAGCGCCTCGCACGCCGTGCACGCCGTTTCGACATAATGCGGATGCACGCCCCCAGAGAAGACGATCTTCTTCCGCTTGGTAACACGCGCAGCCATCATCGCCGCTTCGGCGCATGCGGTGGAGCCGTCGTACATTGAGGCGTTGGCGACTTCCATGTCGAGCAGTTGCGCGACTTGGGATTGGAATTCGTAAAGCGCCTGCAGCGTGCCTTGCGCGATCTCGGGCTGGTAGGGCGTATAAGCGGTCAGGAACTCGCTGCGCTGGATCAGATGATCCACGCTCGCGGGCACATGATGGCGATAGGCGCCGGCGCCGAGAAAGAACGCGGTGCGCCCGGCAGGCGTGTTCTTTTCCGCCAGACGCTGCAGGTGTCGGTGCACCTCAATCTCGCCCTGCGCCTTCGGCAGATCGACGAGGCCCTTCAGCAGAGCGTTTTTCGGCACGTCGATGAAAAGATCGTCGATCTTCTTGGCGCCGATGACGCCCAGCATCTGCTGGCGATCAGCGTCGGTGAGCGGCAGGTAGCGCATCAAAGGCCCTTTACGTAATCGGCGTAAGCGGCCTCATCCATGAGGCTGTCGAGTTCGCTCTTGTTGGCGACCTTCAGTTTTACGAACCAGCCGCCGGTTTGGGGTGCATCGTTGATGATCTGCCAGTTCTCACCGGCGATTTCGGCGTTCGCTTCCACGATCTCGCCTGAAACCGGCGCGTAAACGTCAGACGCGGTTTTCGCGCTCTCCACCACTGCCATGTCATCGCCCTGAGCGAAGCTTTTGCCGACCGCGGGAAGCTCGGCATACACAACATCGCCCAATTGCTCGGCGGCGTAGCTGGTGATGCCGACAGTGGCGACATCGCCCTCCAGCCGGACCCATTCATGGTCTTTGGTATAACGCGTGCTCATCAGGTCTTCCCCTTGCGAACATAATTGTGGGGCACGAAGGGCAGCGGAACGATGGTCGCGCTGCGCGGCGTGCCGCGGATCATGAGATCGACAACGCGCCCCGGCGCGGCGTGCGCGGCCTCGACGTAGCCCATCGAAATCGGCCCATTCAGCACCGGCGAAAATCCGCCCGACGTAATCACGCCGATCTTCTGGCCGTCCTTGAAAATTTCGACGCCTTCGCGCGCGGGGGCGCGATCGTTCGGGCGAATGCCGACGCGCTTGCGCGCGGGCCCCAATTCAAACTCGCGCAGAATGCGCTTGGCGCCGGGAAAATCCTTGGCTTCGCGGCGGCGCTTTTGGATCGTCCAGGCCAGATCGGCTTCGATTGGGCTGGTGGTGGGATCAAGATCGTGGCCGTAAAGGCAAAGTCCGGCTTCCAGCCGCAGGCTATCGCGCGCGCCAAGACCTATCGGCTTCACCTCAGGATGCGCCAACAGCTTTTCCGCCAATTCCGGCGCGTTTTCCGCGCGCACCAGTATTTCGTAGCCGTCCTCGCCCGTATAGCCAGAGCGCGTCACCGTGATGCGGCCGAATGCATCGTAGCGCTTCACGGTCATGAAGCTCATGTCCGCCAGCGCAGGATCAATGATCTCGGCTGCGGCTTTGTGCGCGCTTGGCCCCTGCAGCGCGAGCAAGCAGCGATCATCCGCGCGCACGAGATTGGCCTCGCCCTTCGTCGCCGCCTCGATCGACGCCCAATCCTGGTGCTTACATCCCGCATTGACCACAATGTAGAGATCGCCTGCGGCCCCCGGTTCAGCCGGACGCGCGATCATGAGATCATCGAGCACGCCGCCATCTTCGTTGGTGATCATGGTGTAGCGCACTTGGCCCGGCTTCAGGCCCTGGATGTCCGCCGGAACGAGCCGCTCGATCAGCGAAGCCACCTTCTTGTGCGCCGCCTCGCCCTCAAGCGCGTGCCCCTTCGGCAAAGCGAAGAAGCTCGGCCCCATGTGGCTCACGTCGAACAGGCCCGCGTGGCCGCGCGTCCAATTGTGTTCCGGGATCAGCCCCTCGAACTGGAGCGGCATGTCATAGCCGGCAAAATCGCCGAACTTGGAGGTGCGCGCGCGCCAGAGCGCATCGAGCGGCAGCTTCTTTTGTGATCCAGCTTCGGCCATGTGAGTCCCAGGAATGCGCGGCGCGTGCGCAATCGCACGCAGCCCCCGCTGTCCTGGCGCCTGAGAGATTTACTCCTTCGGCGGCCGCGTCCCACCGGGCGCGGCGCTATCCAGCGTGTTCATCCCCCCGCGGTCCGGTTCCCTGAGAGTTTCCGGGGCGGTTGCTCCTTCGGGGGCGGCTTTTGTTGCGCCGCACTCTCCCGCGGGGTTCGCTTGTTTGGCCAGTCCGGGGGCGACTCGGCGTCGGCCCGGCCCGTTGCGGCGGAAACTGCGTCGGGCCCCGCGCCGAGTCAATCACGACGGCCAGACCAGCCCTGCCCCTTGGGTCAGCGCCTCAATTTGCGGCGTGTATTTGGCCCCGGACGCATCGTGCAGCACCAGCGGCGCCAGCAGACGCATGGGCGCGCGCGCGCCCTTGCGCGCCCGCACCAACACCCGCTTGGCCGGCGCCGCCGCGAAGGGGTGCACTGGCCACACCTCCACGCCGCCGAGGCGCCCGTCCAGCGCGGCGAGAATCTGCGGCAGTTTGTGCGCGCGCTGGATCAGCGTCAGCGATGCGCCGCCGCGCAAGCGGTCAGCCAGGGCTGCGATCCATGCCGATATTGGCGCATCGGCGATGTGGGCGCCTACGCGCGCGTGCGCCGGCGCGCGCCCTTCGCCGGCTTCGTCAAACGGCGGATTGAAGAACACGCCGTCGAACACGCCGCTCAACGCGCCGCGATCCAGCACATCGCCCGTCACGATTTCCACCCGCGCCGTCATCGCGTTTGACGCGACATTTTCGCGTGCGATTGATGCGATGTTCTGATCCCGTTCAAGTCCGGTCAGGCGCGTGTTCTCGCTGCGTGCGGCCACGGCCAAAGTCGCCGCGCCCACACCGCACCCCGCTTCCAGCAGCCGCGCGCCATCCGCACACTCCACCGCCGCCGCGAGGAGGATCGTATCGAGATTGAAGCGGTAGCCGCGCGCGGGCTGGCGAATGCGCACCCGCCCGCCGAAAATTGCGTCCTCGGTAATGTCTATCATATGCGGCACGGCGATCTGCGACCCTTCCGCGCGACCAGGGCCGCACCCTTGACCCTTCCCCGCGGCGCCACCATCGTTCGCCGCAAAGGATAAGGTCAAGCGGAGGCCCTTTGGGACCGGCTGTCGGACAACCGAAGCACGATTCCGGCGGCCCCAACGCGGTCGACCGGCTGGCGGCTCTATTGGCGGAGGATCTCGCCGCCGTCGATGCGCTGATCCATCAGCACATGACCAGCCCCGTGGGCGTTATCCCCAACTTGGCCGCACACTTGATCGACGCGGGCGGCAAGCGCATACGCCCGCTGATCACCCTGGCGGCCGCGCGCCTGCTGGGCCGCGGCGGCGATGGCCCCCGCAAGCTGGCCGCCGCGGTTGAGTTCATCCATTCCGCCACCCTGCTCCACGATGACGTGGTGGACGTCTCCGAAATGCGCCGCGGCAAGAAGGCGGCGAATGTGGTGTGGGGCAATTCCGCCAGCGTGCTGGTGGGCGATTTCCTTTTTGCGCGCTCGTTCAACTTGATGGTCGAAACCGGCGACATTCAGGTGCTCGATATTTTGGCCCGCGCCGCCAGCGTCATCGCCGAGGGCGAGGTGATGCAGCTCGCCGCCGCCAACGACGCCGAAACCACGCGCGAACGCTACATGCAAATCATCGCCGCCAAGACCGCGGCTTTGTTCGCCGCCGCCGCCAAGGCCGGCGCCGTGGCGGCTGGGCGTCCCGGCCAAGAGGCCGAACTGCTGGAAACCTACGGCCGCGAACTGGGGCTGGCGTTCCAGCTGGTTGATGACGCGCTCGATTATGGCGGCCTCGCTGCGGCCATGGGCAAGAACACTGGCGATGATTTCCGCGAGGGCAAAGTCACGCTGCCCGTCGTGTTCGCGCGTGACGCCGGCGATGAAAGCGAGCGCGCATTTTGGCGGCGCGCCATGGGCGGTGATCGCAGCGAAGATGATTTCCCCCGCGCGCTGGCGCTGCTGCGCCGCCACGACGCCATCTCACAAACGCTCGCCGCCGCACGCGCGCATGCTGAGCGCGCTCAAGCGGCATTGAGCACGCTGCCCGCCAACGCCTACCGCGACGCCCTGTCCGACATCGCCGACTTCGTGATTGAGCGCGGCTATTAAGGCGTTTCCGCGATGGCGCGCTTCATCGCCTCACGCCTCACGAGATACGAAATCACCAGCGAAGCCGCCGCCAATCCCGTCAGCGCCAGCCAGGGCGCGGGCGTATCCTGGTGCTGCGCCGCCACGTAGCCGATCGCCCCGCACACCGCCATCGCCAGCCAATAGCACAGCGAAATTCGCGCATGACTCCACCCTGCGCGAATGGCGATCTGATAGATATGTTCGGCATGCCCATCGAGCAGCGAGCGCCGCCGCGCCGCGCGCCAAGCCAGCGTCAGCAGCACGTCTGCGAGCAGCGGAAAGAAGATGACGGGCGGAATGAACGGCGAGAGTCCGATTTTGCGGATCAGCAAGATCGAGGTGATGCCCGCCAATGCGCCCGCGAACAGCGCACCGGAATCGCCGGCGAACAACAGCCCACGCGGATAGTTCCAAATCAGAAAGCCAGCCAGCGCGCCCGCCCCGCACGCCGCCATCGCCCCGCCGCCCGAGATTTCGCCACCCAGCGCAATCGCCGCCAGCGCCACAAGCCCAACCGCCACCGAGCCCATTGAGAGCCCGTTGGCGCCATCCATGAAGTTGACGGCGTTGGTGATGGTGAAAAGCCAGAGCGCAGTGCCGATCAGCCCAACTTGCCACCCCAGTTTCAGCACCGCCCCATCGCCGAACGGCAGCGCCAGCACCACGCCCAGGGCAAGCGCGGCGAAAAACGAAAGCGAAGTGAAAATCGCGAACTTCAGGCGCGGCCCCAGCGGGTTCGCGTCATCGATGAAGCCCAGCACCAGAAACCCATAAGCAAACGCCGCCCCGGTTGAGAGCGCCTGCGCGGCATCGGCCGTGATTTGATGGCGCCACGCGCCCGAAACCAAGGCCAGCCCCAGCAGCCCGGCTGCGAAACCCAGGGCAATGCCCACCCCGCCGCTGGTCGGCGTCGGAGCGCGATGCGCTTTGCGCGACACTGTCGGCATGTCGAGGGGGCCGCCGCGCACAAGCGCGCGGCAAGCCAGCACACTCATAACAAGCGCAAAAAGGGCGCCGGCGACCAGATCAAGAAGCAATCGTCACCCCAAGGCTGCCTTCGGCTAGACGCCGGCTTTCGGC